>JADGRS010000261.1 GCA_017880705.1 Burkholderiales bacterium | reverse complement strand
GCGGCGGGGCCCGGCTCTTGCGCATCTTCAACGCCATGGAATTCCCCTCGGACCGGTTACCGCGAGGTAAGCGGAATTTGCAGATATCTGAAGGTTACCAGCTATACAAAGGTAACTGCAAGGGTTATTCTCGCCGCTGAATTCACCCCACCCGCATCCCAACCCCCATTGGAGACGACATCCATGAAGCTCTACTACGCACCGGGCGCGTGCTCGCTCTCGCCCCACATCGTCGCTTCCGAGCTGGGCCTCGACGTGCAGCTCGAGAAGGTCGACCTCGGGAAGCACGTCGCGGCGGACGGCGCGGACTATTACGCGATCAATCCCAAGGGCTACGTGCCCGCGCTGCAGATGGAAAACGGCGAGCTCCTCACCGAAGGCCCCGCGATCGTGCAATACCTCGCCGACCGCAAGCCCGAGGCGGGCCTCGCACCCGCCAACGGCACGACGGAGCGCTATCGCCTGCAGGAGACGCTGGGCTTCATCAATTCCGAGATCCACAAGACGTACTCGCCGCTCTTCAACGACAAGACGCCTCCCGAAGTGCGCGCGGACAGGCTGGCGTACCTCGGCAAGCGCTACGCCGTGATGGAGAAGCAGCTCGCGGGCCACGACTATCTCTTCGGCAATCGCTTCAGCGTCGCCGACGCGTACCTCTTCACCGTCACCAACTGGGCGCACAACGTGAAGTTCGATCTTTCGCCCTTTCCCAACGTCGCCGCTTTCCAGAAGCGCGTCGCCGCGCGCCCCGCGGTGCAGGCGGCGATGAGGGCCGAGGGGCTCATCAAGTAGGGCAAGGGTGCAGGGGGGGCTCGCCGCGGGCCCCGTCTTACGTTTTGTTACCGCGGGCGGGGCCCCTCTTGCGCTCGCCTATCATCGGGCTTCGACTCATCTTCGGAGGCGATATGCGCACGATGGCAAGAGTGGGTGCGGCACTTTCACTAGCCTTGGCCGGGGCGGCCGTGGCGGCGGACCGGTACGCGCTGCGCGAAGACGTGGCACCAACCGGAACCAATATCGTCAGGGCCGCGGTCGTCTGGCCCGTCCCCATCAACCTGCGCTACGAAGAGCTCACGAGCGAGCAGAAGAGTCTCGTGCGCGACGACTACGTGCAGCTTGGAGCGCGAGACGAGCCGCCCTATCCGCTGGAGGGAATGACCCCGATCCTGCGCGACCTGGCGAAAGTCTCGGCGCAGGACTTCGATTCGGGGCTGCTGCATCTCGCGGTCCGGGTCGACGCGAACGGGCATCCCCTCGGCGTCGCGGTCCTCGCGAGCCCGAACCGCAACATGGAGCAGGCGATGGGGCTCGCGTTGCTGGATGCCACGTACAAGCCGGCCAAGTGCGACGGCAAGCCTTGCGAGGGCGATTTCTCGTTCAAGTACCGCTTCGAGCTCGAGCGCCACCACACCGCGCGCACGTACTGGAATCCGGCCATGTGGACGCCTTCGCCGAACGGCGTTCACTACTGACCCCGCGCCGCCACTGCGCGGCGGGAGGAATCCAATCGGCTGGGTGGGCACGTCCAAGCGGCAGGATGTGCCACCATTCGACCTCAGCCCAACAGGATTCCTCCATGCCGCCGATTTCTTTTCTTGGCTTGCGTCTCGTCGCCTGCGGGTCGGCGCTGGCCCTTGCCGCCGCCTGCTCCAACAACCCGCCGATCGCCGAAGAAGTCGTCGCGCCGGCGCCGCAATTTCCGTTGCACGATTTCTTCAGCAGTCCCGAGCGCGCGTACTTCCGCCTGAGCGACGACGGCAGGACGCTCGGCTTCATGCAGCCGGTCGCGGTCGAGGGCGGGAAGCGGCGCCTGAATGTATACGTGCAGCCGCTCGAGGGCAGCCTTCCCGTGGGGGAGCCGCGCAAGCTCACCGGCGAGACCGCGCGCGACATCAGCATCTATTACTGGAAGGGCGGCGACATCATCCTCTACGAGAAGGACTTCGGCGGCGACGAGAATTTCCACGTGGTGGCGGTCGACGTGAAGAGCGGCCGCATCACCGACCTCACGCCGGGCGACAAGGTGCGCGCGAGCATCCAGGACGACCTGCCCGAGGACGCCGACCACATCCTCGTCTCGCACAACCGGCGCAATCCGGAAGTGTTCGACGTCTACCGCATCGAGCTGCGCAGCGGCAAGGAAGAGCTGGTCGCGCAGAACCCGGGCGACATCATCGGCTGGCAGACCGACCACGCGGGGCACGTGCGCATGGCCGCGCGCACCCAGGGGCTGAACTCGATCCTGCTCTACCGCGCCGACGAGAAGAGCGAGTTCAAGCCGATCATCACCACCGATTACCGGACCGAGGTCGATCCCGCGTTCTTCAACGCCGACGACAGCAAGGTCTACATGATCAGCAATCGCGGGCGCGACAAGAAAGCGCTCGTGCTGGTCGATCCGGCGCGGCCCGACGCGGAGGAGGTCCTGTCCGTGGATCCGGAGGTCGACGCGGGCGGTGCCGACTGGTCGCGCGCGCGCAGGAAGCTCACGATGGTCACCTACCTTCGCGACAAGACCGAACGCAAGTTCTTCGACCCGTACCTCGAGAAGGTCTTCGCGCGCCTCAAGGCGATGATGCCGGGCATGGAATTCAACCGAGTCACAGATGGGGTTTTGAAGAAGTTGACCGATGTGCTCGGCCCGGACGGCGTGGTGACCGACGAGGAGACGCTGACGCCGTTCGCATCCGATTACACCGAGGATCTCGTGTTCATGCCCGAGGTGGCGGTGCTGCCGCGAACGGCCGAGCAGGTGCAGGCCATCATGCGCATCGCCTTCGAGCATCACGTCCCGGTGACTGCCCGTGCCGGCGGCACCGGCCTTTCGGGGGGCGCCCTTCCGGTGCTGGGAGGCATCCTCCTCTCATGCCATCGGATGAATGCCATCGTGGAGATCGATCGCAGCAATCTGATGGGAGTCGTCGAGCCGGGGGTGATCACGCAGGTTTTTCAGGAGGAGGTCGAGAAGGTCGGTCTCTACTACCCGCCTGACCCGGCTTCGCGCGGCTCATGCACCCTCGGCGGCAACGTGGCCGAGAACGCCGGCGGACCGCGCGCGGTCAAATATGGCGTGACCAAGGACTTCGTGATGGGACTGGAGGCCGTCCTCGCGGACGGCTCGCTGATCAAAACGGGCGGCAAGCTCTACAAGGATGTCAGCGGCTACAACCTCACACAGCTTCTGGTCGGCTCCGAGGGGACGCTGGCCATCACCACGAAGATCTTCTTCAAGCTGCTTCCCTGGCCGCCGTTCCGCAAGGTTCTCCTGGCGCCGTTCGACTCCCTGGACAAAGCGGCGATCGCAGTGACCGCCGCATTTTCGAAGGGCGTACAGCCGAGCGCCTGCGAGCTCATCGAGCGCGATGCGGCGCAGTGCGCGATCAAGCAGCTGGGTAAGGAGTGGCCGCATCCCGATGCTGCGGCGCATCTTCTTCTGGAGGCCGACGGGTTCACCGAAGAGCGCGTCGACGCCGAAGCGATGATGATGGCCGAAGCCTGCATGGAGTCGGGCGCGGACGATGTGTTTCTGGCCCAGGATGAGCCGAGGATGCGCGAGATCTGGTCGCTGCGGCGCTCGATCGGAGAGGCCGTCAAGAGCATCAACATCTACAAGGAGGAGGACACCGTCGTTCCTCGCGACAGGATCCCGGAGCTGATCCGGGGCGTCAAGGAGATCGCTGCGCGCTACGGTCTGCTGGTCATCTGTTACGGCCACGCCGGCGATGGCAACATCCACTGCAACATCATCAAGACCGTCGATGACGAGGCCTGGCGGGTGGCGCTGCCGAAAGCAATCACCGAGATCTTCCAGCACACGGCCTCGCTCGGCGGGCAGGTTTCAGGCGAGCACGGAATCGGCTACGTGCAGAAGGAGTATCTCCCCATCACGCAGGGAGCGGTCGAGATCGGCTTGATGAAGCGGATCAAGGAGCAGTTCGATCCGACCGGGATCCTGAATCCGATGAAGATGTTCCTGTAACTCCGTTACATGCCGCCGGCGGCCAGAGGCATGCGTGCCGTGGTGCGAAGTTTCTGGCCGATGCGGAGCTTCTGTCCGGCATCGAGCTGGTTCAGATCGACAAGCTCTTCCACCGAAAGGCCGTGATTACGGGCGATCGAATAGATTGTGTCGCCCTTCGTCACTGCGTAGTACGAATCGTCGTCCTCGTCATTGAGGAGCGACGCGAGCTCTCGTTCGCGCACCGGAAGATAGATGGTCTGGCCTTCGTGAATGCCGCCACCCCGCAGCGAATTCATCTGCGAGAGCACCTCGGTCGATGTTCCGATGGCGTCGGCCAGGTCCGCGAGGCTGTCGCCCGGCCGGACGGTGAAGGCGGTCAGAGCGATTCGCGCGTCTTCGCTGCGCAGGGTGGTGGCCCGTTGCGCCACGGTCGATGCTGCCTGCGCCGGTACGCGGATCGCGCAACGGCCTGGTGGAACCATGCCGCGCTTGAGGGATGGGTTCAGCCGGCGCAGCAGTGTCTCGTCGATGTTGCCGGCTTCGGCGACATAACGAAGGGAGACCGGGCCCTCGATCTCCACGCGGCGTTCATCCTCGCCGGAATGCGCGGGCTCGGAGAGCTGGAAGCCGTAGGCAGCCGGATCGTTGGCGATCATGAGCGTGGCAAAAAAGGTCGGCACGTAGCCGCGGGTTTCCTTGGGAATCGCACCGGCCTCGAGCAACTGCCAGAAATCCGTCGCGCCGTTCTCGTCGAGGGCCCGGCGGATCCGGCCGGGTCCGGCGTTGTAGGCCGCCAGAGTCAAAGGCCAGTCGTGGAATTGTCCATAGAGATCGCGCAGGTAGGCTGCGGCGGCCCGGGTCGCTTTGTCGAAGTCGGCGCGCTCATCGACCCACCAGTCGACCCGCAAGCCATACTCCCGCGCGGTATCGGGCATGAATTGCCAGACGCCGTGGGCACCGGCGCGCGAGGTCAGCGTCTCCAGGTAGGCGCTTTCGATGACCGGCAGGTAGGCCAGGCCCTTTGGAAGCTTGTACTCCGCGAGAACCGAGTCGATCATCCTCTTGTACTTTCTGGAGCGGTCCAACGAAGTCTGAATGCTCTCGTGCAGGTCTGTGGAAAAATAGCTCAACGCGCCGCGGATCGCTTTGTGCTCCGGAATCTCCATCGAGAGTCCGGCGT
>JADGRS010000260.1 GCA_017880705.1 Burkholderiales bacterium | reverse complement strand
GGGCGGCAAGACATTGCTGATGGATATCCTCGGGGCGCCGGGGAGCGCCGCGGAGCTTCGCACCGTCGCGCAATCGCGCCGCAGCGAGGAGGAGTGGCGCGCGTTCGTCGAGAAGCGCGGGGCGCTGTCGGATCGCGAGCGCGCGACGCTGGCCGCCTACCTCGCAGTGAACATGCCCATCCCGGCCGATGCCGCGAGCGGCGACGTCGCGGCGGCGCTTCCTCCCGATGGCCGCTACCTCGCCGAGAACGAGTGCCAGTCGTGCCATTCGCTCTTCTCGAGCTATCTCACGCAATCGCGCGACGCGCAGGGCTGGCGCAACGTCTTCCTGTCACCCTTCCACAAGCAATTGAAGATGGCGCCGGCGCAGCGCGAGGAATTCGCGCGCTACTCGGCCCTCAATATGCCGATGAAGATAGATGACGTGCCGCAGGACTTGAGGTTCTGACCATGCCCGCCACGCGATCCCGCTTCGCCCTGTTCGCTTTCGCCGCCATCGCGGCCCTCGCCGCATTCGCCGCCCCGGCGCCGGAGAAGGATGTCTTCGAGTTCGTCCCGGAAGGCGGCCGCACCCTGCTCGCCAAGGCCTTCGCCGGCCGCGTTCCCGCGGAAGACGTCCGCGCGATCATCGGAGGGAAGCACACTTCCGTCGAGTGGATCGCCGACCTGCGCGCGCGCGAGAACGCCCTTCCCGCCCTGAAGCGCCTGGACGACAAGCAGCGCCGCACGCTCGCCGATTATCTCGCCACGAACATGCCGCTCGCCAAGCCGCCGGCCGATCCCGCGAAGGCGGACTGGGACAAGGTGCTGCCGCTGGACGGGCGCGACATGGCGCTCAACTATTGCCAGGGCTGCCACATCATCACCGTCGTCATCACCCAGGACCGCTCGAAGACCGCATGGCTCGGAACGATGGGCAAGCCCAGCCACGTGCAGATCAAGCTCACCCCCGCGCAGCGCGACGCGCTCGCGAACTATCTCATCGTCAACGCCGCGATACCGATCGACCAGGTGCCCGAGGAGCTGCGCGCCGGCGGCGCGACGTACTGACCCGGGCGCGGAGCGCGCCCCTTGCTCTTCACTTCCCTCGAGTTCTTCCTCTTCCTGCCGCTCGCGGCCGCGCTGTATGCGGGGCTTCCCGCGCGCCGGCGCTGGCTTGCCCTCCTGGCCGCGAGCTACGTCTTCTATGGAGCGGCCCGCCCCGCGAACCTCGTCTACCTCGGCGGCGTGACGCTGGTCGTGCTCGCATGCGGCGCGGCCCTGGAGCGCCTGGAGCGCGAGGGTGCGCGGCGCGCGGCTCTCGCGGCGGGGCTCGTCGCGGTGCTGGGATCTCTCGTCGCGTTCAAGTTCTACGACTTTCTCGCCGGGGAGCTGGAACGCACCGCCGGCGTCTCGCTACCCCGCATGGGACTCACGGCACCTGCCGGTTACTCCTTCTACGCCTTCTCCGCGGCGAGCTATCTCATCGATTCCTTTCGCCGCCTGCTTCCACGGCCGTTCGGCGCGGGCCATGTCGCCGCCTACCTCGCCCATTTCCCGAAGATTCTCGCCGGCCCGATCGACCGCGCCACCAACTTCCTCCCGCAACTCGCCGCGGGGGCGCGCGCGACCCCGGAGCAGCTCGTCCTCGGCTCCCAGCTCATCCTCTGGGGCCTGGTAAAGAAGGTCCTCGTCGCCGACAATCTCGCGCCGCTGGTGGACCATGCCTTCTCCATCGCGGCGTACGCGACCCCCATCGACCTCCTGCTCGCCGTCTACTTCTTCGCGTTCCAGATCTACTGCGACTTTTCCGGCTACACCGACATCGCGATCGGCGTGTCGCTGCTCTTCGGGCTGAAGCTGATGGAGAACTTCCGCCGTCCGTACCTTTCGCGAAGCCCCGCGGAATTCTGGAGCGAGCGATGGCATATCTCGCTCGCCCGCTGGTTCCGCGACTATCTCTACATTCCCCTGGGCGGAAGCCGCGCGGGCGCCGTGCGCCGCTACCTCAACGTGATGCTCGTCTTCACGGCGAGCGGGCTCTGGCACGCGGGCCTCGGATACGGGGTCGGCTGGACCTTCCTCGTCTGGGGCGCGCTCAACGGCGCCTACCTCTGGGCGGGGATCGCAAGCGCGCCGCTCTGGCGGCGGCTCGGCGAAAGCTGGCCGCGCGTCGCCGCGAGCCGGACGCTCGCCGCGCTGCGCATCTTGCTGACATTCCACTTGATCGCGTTGGGCTGGATCTTCTTCCGCGCGCGCTCCATCGACGACGCCGTGCGAATCCTTCGCAAGCTCGCCGCCAGCGCCGCGGAGATCCCCTCGCTCCTCGTGAAATACCCGTTCACGGCGGATCATTACACGGCGCTCGTGCTGATCGCGGCCCTCCTCGCGATCGAGATCGCCGACGAGCGCCGCTCGATCTTCGAGCGCCTGGCGGCCGCACCGGCGCCGATTCGCTGGGCCGCGTGCTACGCCGCGATCTTCGCGCTGCTCCTCTTCGGGCGCTGGCAATCGCGCGAATTCATCTATATGCAGTTCTGACCCGATGAAGAGACTCGCTCGCGCCACCCTCGCCTTCGTCGCCATCGGCTTCGCGATCTACATCGGTCTCTATGCCGCGGCGGAGCGGCTCGTCGAGCGCACCGCGCACGCCAATCCGTTGCACAAGATCGAGGCCGCCGGCGACGCCACCTTCGACTGGGTGATCCTCGGGGCTTCCCACGCCATGCCCCTCGACTTCGCGGACTTCAACGCGCAGGTCCTCGAGAAGGCGACGGGGCTTCGCGTCATCAACCTCGCCGCCCAGGGGACGGGGCCGCTCTACCAGCGCTTCGTGCTGGAGGAGTTCCTTCGGGGCCACAAGGCGCGCAACGTGCTCTACGCCGTCGATTCGTTCGCCTTCTACTCGAGGCTCTGGAACGAGGATCGTTTCGCGGATGCCAAGCTGCTGCGGCGTACGCCCTTCGATCCCGAAGTGGCGCGCAGGATGTGGGGATACGCGCGCGTCGAAGGCGTCGATCCCCACGCGGTGCTCGACTACGTGAGCGGCTTCTCCAAGATCAACAACCGCGAGCGCTTCGAGCGCGACGCGTGGGAAGGCGAAGCGCAGTTCGAACGGGTCTACCGCAGCTCGTCCTCGGCCGTGGCGAAGCGAATCGAATACCTCTATCCGGACTCGCCCTCGCCCGAGACCCTCGAGCGCTACCTTCGCGAGCTCGCCAGCCTCGTCGACACCGCGCGCAGCGCCGGAATGAACGTGGTGGTGATCAAGATGCCGGTACCGTCGGCCTACCTCGCCCGGCTGCCGTCCGAGGACGCATTCGATGCCGCCCTCGCGCGAATGCTCGCCCCGCGCGCAATCGCGGCGCGCGACTTCTCGGGCTCGATCCCCGAGGCGCGCTTCTACTTCGACACCGACCACCTCAACCGCGAAGGGCTGTCACGATTTGTCGAGCACGACCTGAAAGCCGTCCTTACCGAGCCAGCGCCGGCACCTTCTCGCTGATCGGCACGCTCTGCGCCGCGTCCCCCACGATGCGACCGTCCACGAGCTGGATCGTGCGGTCGCATCGCGCCGCGAGCGCGGGATTGTGGGTCACGAAGAGAATCGCCGTGCCGCTCGCGGCGTTCACCTCGCGCATGAGATCGAAGACGCCGCTCGCGGATTGCGTGTCGAGATTGCCCGTGGGCTCGTCGGCCAGGACCAGCGGCGGGTCCATCGCGAGCGCCCGCGCGACCGCCACGCGCTGCTGCTGCCCTCCGGAGAGATTGTTCACGCGGCTGTCACGCCAGGGGGTGAGGCCGACCTTGTCGAGCAGGCTCGCCGCCTTCTCGCGCATCGCGGCGTCGGGCCTTCCTCTCTCGAGCAGCATCGGCATCATCACGTTCTCGATCGCGGTGAAGGCCGGAATGAGGTAGTGGTACTGGAACACGAAGCCGATGCTGTGCCCGCGCAGTTTCGTGAGCGCCGCCTCGTCGAGGCGCGACGTATCGTTTCCCTGGATGCGCAGCACGCCGCCGTCGGGACGGTCGAGGAGGCCGATCACGTTGAGGAGCGTGCTCTTCCCGGACCCCGACGGGCCCATGAGTGCCACGAATTCGCCGCGGCCGAGCGACAGGTCTATGCCATGGAGAACTTCGTTCGGCGCGGCGCCGTCGCTGCGATAGGACTTGCGCACGCCCTCGAGGCGCAGGACTTCGTCAGGCACGGATCGCCACCACCGGGTCGAGCTTTGCCGCGCGGCGCGCCGGCGTCATCGCGGCGAGGAGACCCGTGACGGTCGCGATCGCCGCGGCCCATGCCACCAGCTTCGGATCGAACTGCAGCAGGAAGAGCGGCGTGCCGTCGGGATTCTTGAGCGTCGATTGCCAGGCGAAGAGGAACATCGCGGCGAGCCCCGAGCCGATGAACGAGCCCACCAGCCCGACGATCCCGCCCTGGATCAGGAACACGTTCATCACCTGGCGGCGCGAGGCGCCCATGGCGCGCAGGATGCCGATCTCGCGCGATTTCTGCACGACCGAGACCACCAGCACGCTCGCGATGCCGAGCGCCACCGAGATCCCGACGGAAAGGCGCAGCACGGTGTTGGAAACCGTCTGCGCGTTCAACGCGATGAAAAGCTGGTTGTTGGTCTTGATCCAGCTGTCGGCCTCGAGGCCCACGCGGGCGGTGATGCGCTGCGCGATGACCTCGGCGCTCCACAGGTCGAGCACCGTCACGTCGAGCGCCGAGGCGCCCCCCGGAAGGTCGAGGAGGTCCTGACCGGTGCGCAGCAGCACGTACACGTTGCGTTCGTTCACGCCCTTGGAGCCCAGGTCGAAGATCCCGGTCACGGTGAGCGTGAGGCTCGTCCCCGAGACGGTCGAGAGGCGCAGCTTGTCGCCCACGTTGATTCCGAGGTCGTTCGCGAGCTCCGTGCCGATCAGCGCGTCGGTGCTCGCGAGGCGCCAGGTGCCGGAGACGATCTTCTCCGGCAGGGGCACGATGCGCGAGTATTCCTCGGGCTCGATCCCGGTGACCGAGACCGACTTGTTCGCGTCGCCGCGGACGGCGAACGCGGGGCCGCCTACCGTCGCCGTGACCACGTTCACCCCCGCCATCGACTTCACCTCGGCGCGGACCTTCTGCCATTGGTCGATGGAGATGAGGCGCTGCGTGCGCTTCTGGATGATCG
>JADGRS010000259.1 GCA_017880705.1 Burkholderiales bacterium | reverse complement strand
GATGGTTCCCGCGGTGGGCGTGTCGAGGCCGGCGATGAGCCGCAGCGTCGTGGACTTGCCGCAGCCCGACGGACCCAGCAGGACCACGAACGAGCCGGGCTCGGCCGAGAAGGTGATCCCGTCCAGCGCGCGCGACTCTCCCCAGTGCTTCGCGATTTGTTCGAGACGGATGGATGACACCGGCACATTTTCTCCTAAAATGGCGGCGAGCCCTTCGTTCCCACCGAAAGACGCCCATGCTCCTCTGGTTCGTGATCATTTACTGGATCATCTCCGTCGCGATCGGCATCTACGCGGCGAAATGGGTGCACAACACCAAGGACTTCGCCGTCGCGGGCCGGCGCTTGCCCATGTACATCGTGACCGCCACGGTGTTCGCGACGTGGTTCGGCTCGGAAACGGTGCTCGGCATCCCGGCGACCTTCATCAAGGAGGGCTTCTCCGGCACCATCGCCGATCCCTTCGGCTCGTCGCTGTGCCTGATCCTGGTGGGCCTGTTCTTCGCGCGCCCGCTCTATCGCATGAACCTCATCACCATCGGCGACTACTACCGCAAGCGCTTCAGCCGCCCGGTGGAGATGCTGACGACGCTGTGCATCGTGATCTCGTACCTCGGCTGGGTCGGCGCGCAGATCAAGGCCCTGGGCCTCGTCTTCAACGTGGTCTCCGACGGGCAGATCACGCAGCAATGGGGAATGATCATCGGCGCGTCCACCGTGCTGGTCTACACGATGCTGGGGGGCATGTTCTCGGTGGCGATCACCGACTTCATCCAGATGATCATCATCGTGCTCGGCATGCTCTACATCGGCTGGGAGGTGAGCGGGCTCGCGGGCGGCGTCGGCACGGTCGTCGCCCATGCGGCGTCGGCCGGCAAGTTCAACATCCTCCCGGCGCCCGAGCTGAAGGACATCCTGTGGTTCTTCGCGGCGTGGATCACCATGATGCTGGGTTCGATCCCGCAGCAGGACGTGTTCCAGAGGGTGCAGTCGGGGAAGTCCGAGAACATCGCCGCGAATTCCTCGATCCTCGGCGGCTGCCTCTACTTCTGCTTCGCGTTCATCCCGATGTTCCTCGCCTATTCCGCGAGCCTCATCGACCCGAAGATGGTCGCGGCCAACCTCGACAAGGACCCGCAGCTGATCCTGCCGAACCTGATCCTGTCGCCGATCGTGCCGATCTTCGCGCAGATCATGTTCTTCGGCGCGCTCCTCTCCGCGATCAAGAGCTGCGCGAGCGCCACGCTCCTCGCGCCTTCGGTGAGCTTCAGCGAGAACATCCTGAAGCCGTTCTTTCCGAGGATTCCCGACCACAAGTTCCTCAACCTGATGCGCGTGGTGATCGTCGGCTTCACCATCCTCGTCACGTCCTTCGCGCTGTCCACCGAGGCGAGCATCTACAAGATGGTCGAGAACGCATACAAGGTGACGCTGGTCGGCGCGTTCGTGCCGCTGGTGTGCGGGCTCTACTGGAAGCGCTCGACCAACCTGGGCGCGATGCTGGCGATCGTCTTCGGCCTTCTGGTGTGGATCGGCTTCGAGACGCTGAAGCCCGAGGGCGTCATGCCGCCGCAGCTCGCGGGGCTCGTCGCGAGCTTCGCCGGCATGATCGTCGGTTCCCTCGCGCTGCGCTCGCTGCAGCGCGAAGCGACCACGTGAATACGGGCGGATAGAACCCCGGGGTCGCCGTTTCGCCCGCCCGTTTCGGGGCTCAATCGCCCCGATAAGAGCGTTTCGCCCCGCTTTTTCCGCATTTCGTCGCTTTCGACTTTCTCCCGTCACGGCGTCTCACTAATGTGCGTCCATGTTCCGCGACGCCATCGCACCCCGACAACGCACCAGGCTCTACGTCATCCGCGGCGGCCGTCACGGTTCCCCAGGAATCGCACCAGGAGAAACGAAAATGAACGAATACAAATTCACGCAGTACCCCAGCAATTCCTCCGTGGCTTCGGGGATCACGATGCTGGTGTCGGTCTGGTTCCTGGTCGCCGCCGGCGCGATCCTCGGCGATCCCGCCTCGCCCTACACGCAGCGCGCCCAGGCGCAGGCGGCACCCCTGGTGCAGACCGCCGACGCCTCGGCGAGCGCGGTCTCCCCGGTCGCGATCGCCCCCGAGGCACACCTCACCATCACGGTCGAGGCGCACCGCTCGGCCAACCTGTAGGGAAGACTCGCCCTCTAGCTCCCAGGGCTGTCTCTTGGACCCGGCGCCTCCCCGCGCCGGGTCTTTTCTTTTCCGGCGCGAAGCCCGGCGCAGCCTGTGACCGTGATTGCGCGTTTCGTCGCATGGGTTTTGCCACGAAGGCGTCACATTCTGTAGTTTGGCGGTCATCGACCCACAAGGTCATACTTCTCCGCCGGGGCAGCACCACTGCCCTCGAGACCGCCCTTGAAATCCTACGCATACCTCTTCGAAGGCCTCACGGTGCGCCGTGTCCTAACGGTCACCGTGATATGCGCCGCGGCGGCCGGCGCCGTCCTCTGGATCTTCCTCAACACTTTTCGCGACCTGCTGGTGAGCGCGCTGTGCGTCGGCTACGTCAGCATGATTCTTTTCACCATGGCGGGAAACGTGCGCCAGGAGCGCATCCCCCGGGAGGTCATGCAGGTCCTCGCGATCGTCATGGGTTCCTTCCTGGGCACGATCATCGCGGGCCTGGTGAAGGGCCGCGACATGCGCCAGATGTTCACGGATCGGCTGTCGGGCGTGCTCATCACGATGGCGCTCGGGCTGGGATTCGGCTGCGTCGTGGTGGCGACCTTCATCATGCGCGAGAAGCACGCGCGCGACCAGGCGCGCTTCCACCGGGCGGAGAGCGAGCGCCACCGGCTCGAGAGGAACCTCCTCGAGGCGAAGCTGCAGCTGATGCAGGCCCAGGTCGAGCCGCATTTCCTCTTCAACACGCTCGCCAACGTCCAGCATCTCGTCGAGACCAATCCACCCGAGGCGAACCGGATGCTCGAAAGCCTCATCCAGTACCTGCGCGCGGCCCTTCCGCGGATGCGCGAGTCGGCCACGAACCTCGGGCGCGAGATCGACATGGCGCGCGCCTTCCTCGAGATCCAGCGCGTGCGCATGGGCTCGCGCCTCGACTTCGCGATCGAGGTTCCGGACGCGCTCAAGTGCCACAATTTTCCGCCGATGATGCTGATCACGCTGGTCGAGAACGCGGTGAAGCACGGCGTCGACCCGTGCTGCGAGTGCGGCACGATCACCATCCGCGCCATGGAGGACGAGGGCCGCCTGCGCGTCTCGGTCGAGGACACGGGCGAAGGCATCAAGCCGAAGAAGGGCGGAGGCGTCGGCCTCGCGAACATCCGCGATCGATTGAAGGCGCTCTACGGGGCGTCCGCGCGGCTCGTGATCGAGGAGCGCGCACCGCACGGCGTGGTCGCCTCGATCGAGGTGCCCGCCGCGAGCGCGGCGTGAGCGCCGTCGTCGAGGAGGGGGTTGCGTGAGCGCCGTCAGCGCGGACCGTGGTCGCGTAAGCGCCGTCATTGCCGACGACGAGCCGCTCCTGCGCGCGCAGCTGCGCGCGCGCCTCGCGCGCGCATGGCCCGAGCTCGAGATCGTGCACGAGATGGAGAACGGCCGCGACATCGACAAGGTGCTCGAGGCGCGCAAGCCCGCGCTCTTCTTCCTCGACATCCACATGCCCGGCGTGAACGGCCTGGAGGCGGCGCGCCTGCTCGCGGGCCGGGCTCATGTCGTGTTCGTGACCGCATTCGACCAGTACGCCGTCGAGGCCTTCGAGCGCGGCGCCATCGACTATGTCCTGAAGCCCTTCAACGAGGAGCGTCTTGCGATCACCGTGGCGCGGCTGAAGGAGCGCCTCGACTCCAAGCCGGCGATGCTCGAGGAGATCGTCGAGGGGCTCGCCGCGCGTCTCGCGCCGCGGGGCTCCGAGCACCTTCGCTGGATCAAGGCCTCGGTGGGCTCCAACGTGCGCCTCATCCCCGTCGAGGAGGTGCTCTTCTTCCAATCCGACGAGAAGTACACGCGTGTCGTCACCGTCGAGGCCGAGGCGCTCATCCGCAAGCCCATCCGCGAGCTCCTCGACGAGCTCGACCCGGAGCGCTTCTGGCAGATCCATCGCGCCACCATCGTCAACGTCGATCACATCGCCTCGGTCAGGCGCGGCCTCAAGGACCAGGCCGAGATCGCCCTTCGCGACCATGGGGAGACCCTGGTGGTCTCGCGGGCCTTCACCCACCTCTTCAAGCAGATGTAGCGGGGGGCGCTTCGCCCCCCGCCGGGGGCATTTCACCCCCCGTTTTCTGCAGTTCGCCGCCCGGCCATGGAAGCCCGGGGGCGGCACCCCTAAAGTACCCCTACAAAGCCGCGTGAACGGCTCCCAGGAGAAGGCCACGCCATGTCCATCATCCCTTCGCTCGACCTGTCGCTCGGCATGGCGCTGGTGTTCTTCGGCGTGCTGCTGTTTTCGCTCTCGACCGCGGTCATCGCATTGCTCGCGGATTACTGAATAATGTCGCGCTAGGGCGCGACCCGGGAAAACGATGAAATCTGTCTCGAGCTTCTTGTACCGCACGCCGTGGTGGGTGCTGCTCGGCGGAGGGTTCGTCCTCCTGCTGGCGCTCGGCATCTTCACGACGCCGTTCCACACCATCCAGCTCGACAAGGCCGGCGCCACCGCCGCCGAGAACCGCGCGATCAAGAGCGAGATCAATTCCGCTTTCTCCGAGAGCGCCATCGACCTCGCGCGCGGCGTCGTGAAGGAGATGCTCGAGCACACCAAGGACCCCGAGCGCGTGCAGGAGCTTCGCGACGCGCTCGTCGACCTCGACACGGCGCGCCAGAGCGTGCGCGAGGCGGGGGCCGAGGTGCTTCGCGCCAAGCGCCAGGCCGCCGAGGACGTGACCGGAGCCATCAAGGATGCCACCGCCGCCATCAAGGAGGCGAGGAAGGAAGCGGCGCGCGCGTTGAAGGACGCCCGCATCGATCGCGAGAAGGTCGAGAAGTCCCTCGACGAATCGCTCGACGCCGCGGCGCAGGCGGGCGCCGAGGCCCGCGACGCCCAGGGCGCCGGCAACGAGACGGTCGACCCGAAGAAGCGCGGGATCGTCATGGGGCCGAATCCCGACAAGCCGCTGCTCGACATCGAGGTCGGCCCGGGCGAGACGAACGTGATGCCCCTTCCCCCGGAGCTGA
>JADGRS010000258.1 GCA_017880705.1 Burkholderiales bacterium | reverse complement strand
AGTCGTGGATGCGCACGCCCGCCATCGCGAACGCATTCCTCGCCGACGTGAGGACTTCCACGATCATTTCGGCGTGCTGCTTTTCCTTGCCCGCCTCGGCGCCGTCCTCGCAATCGCAGGTTATGTCGAAGACCCGGCCCAGCTTCGACTGCAGCTCAAGCGCCTTGCCGATGAGCCTTTCGCTTCCCGCGAAGTGCTCGCACGCGGGAATCACCGGAAAGGGTTTCTCGCCGGCGAAGAGCGCCTCGCGGGGATGGGGAGCCTGGGATTTGGGAGACATGCGAGTGGGGGGAACCGGGAGGGTTTCCATTCTAGGGCTTTTGGCGTCGCGGAATGAGCACCGAGTAGTCGAGGTCGAGAACGACGGCCTCGTTCTTCTCTCCGGGAGCGAGCTCGGGGAGCTTCGCGAGATCGACGTTCTTCGCGCCGATCATGCGCAGCCGCAGGGCGCCGACGTCTTCGCGCCCGGGGATCTTCTCGCGCGCGAGGACCGTGTGGCGGCAGCAGATCGTGTCGCCGGCGAAGCAGGGATTGGCGTGGCGGCCGCCATGGATCGCCGCGATGGCGAACGCGTTCTCGAGGCCGTCGTAGGAAAGCGCGCGGCAAAGCGAGATCACGTGCCCGCCGTAGACGAGGCGCTTGCCGAAGGCGTTGCCGCGGGCGAGGAAGGCGTCGAAATGGATCCGCGCGGTGTTCTGGTAGAGGCGCGTCGCCGTCATGTGGTCCGATTCTTCGATCGTCATGCCCCCCGGATGGCGGATCGCTTCCCCGGGGGTGTAGTCCTCCCAGAAAAGCGCGCCGCCGGTGTGCCGGGGCTGCAGGGCCGCGGGCCTGAGGAACGCGGGGACGACGTACGAGGAAGGCTCCACATGGCCGGCGATCGCGGGGATCACCGGCGCCAACGCGCGATCGTCGCTGCGCGCGTGGCGACGGGCGACCATGACCCAGCGCGTCCATGCGAGGACTTCCACCCGGTCCTGGTTGAAGGCGCGCGAGCGCACGTAGACCACGCCGCTCCTGCCGTCGGAATTTTCCTTGAGCCCGAGCACGGCCGACTCGCACGAAAGCGTGTCGGCCCCATAGACGGGCGCGAGGAATCGCACGTCGGCGTAGCCCAGGTTCGCGATCGCGTTGTACGACACGTCCGGAACCGTCTTGCCGAACGCGACGTTGAAGACGAGCAGGTCGTCGAGTGGCCGCGCCCGATGGCCCATCTCGCGCGCCAGCGGCTCGCTGCAATGCACGGGATGGCGCGCGCCGGTGAGCCCGATATAGAGGGACGAGTCTCCGTCGGTGAGCGTGCGCGGCGTCGCGTGGTGGAAGCGCCGCCCGACCGCGTAGTCCTCGAAGAAATAGCCGCCCGCCGGGCGGGGCACCGCGTCGAGGGAGATCGTCTGGGTCACTAGCCCGCCTCGAGCTTCTGGATCATGTCGGAGAGCGCGAGGAGCCGCTTCGCCGCCTTCACGTGGTGGCCCTCGATGAGCCGGCCGTTCACGACCACGGTGCCGCGCCCGTCGCGGTGCGCCTGCTCGAGCGCGTCGATCACCTCGAGCGCGGCGGCGAGGTCGTGGGGCTTGGGCGTGAACGCGTCGTTGCAATAGGGAAGCTGGAACGGATGCACGAGGCTCTTGCCGTCGAAGCCGAGATCGCGCCCGAGGCGGCACGCGAGCTCGAAACCCTGCATGTCCTTGAGGTCCGTCGCGATGCCGTCGACCACCGCGCGGTCGTACGCGCGTCCCGCGAGCAGCACCTGCGACAGGCTGTGGAGGAGGGCGATGCGATCGGGCGTGCGCCGGCCGTGCAGTTGGTTGAGGAGATCGGAGGTCGCGAGCACGATGCACGCGATGCGATCCGAAGCCGATGCGATTTCCTCCGCGCGCAGCACACCGAGGGGGCTTTCGATCATGAGCATGATCGGCATGTGGCTGCCGCCCGCTTCGTCGAGAAGCGCCTGCGCTTCCAGCACGTCCTTCCTCGACTCGATGTTGGGGAAGAGCACGGCGTCGGCGCCGATGGTCGCGACGGTCTTCACGTCGTCGCGTCCCCACAGCGAATCGAGGTCGTTCACCCGCACCACGACTTCGCGGCGGCCGTATCCGCCCGCGAGCACCGCGTCGGCGACCAGCTTCCGCGACTGGACCTTCTTTTCCACGAGGATGGGGTCGCCCAGGTCGAGGATCACCGAATCGACCCGCAAGGTGCGCGCCTTGTTCAGGTAGCGCACGTTGCAGCCCGGAACATAGAGCATGGAGCGACGCGGGCGGTAATACGGATTCATGCGCTAAGTTCCTGAAATACAGAGCTAAACGATTTCGTGGATGAGACGAGCAAGATATATCTTATATAAGACATACACAAAAAGCTATGCTAGGATGCCCAAAGCATGAAAAAATCCGCGACGACGCCCTCGTTCCGGCCACTATACGAGCAGATCAAGATCCTGCTCACCCAGTCGCTGGTGGCGGGAGAGTGGAAACCGGGCGAGGCGATTCCCTCGGAGATGGACCTTGCAGAGCGCTTCCGGGTGAGCCAGGGCACGGTGCGCAAGGCGATTGACGAGCTCGCATCGGAACACATCCTGATGCGCCGGCAGGGCAAGGGAACTTTCGTAGCGTCACACAGCGAGCCTTCCTATCAATACCGATTTCTTCGCGTCACTCCCGACTCGGGCGAGAAGCTGCATCCGAAGAATCTCTTCTTCGGCCTCGAGCGCGGCAAGGCGAACGCCGACACGGCCCGCGCGCTGGGCCTCAAGCCGGGCTCGCCCGTGATGCAGTTCAAGCGCGTGATGTCCTTCGCGGGCCGCCCGATGATCCTCGACGATATCGTGTTCGCGGCGGGACAGTTTCCCGGCCTCACGCTCGCGGAGCTCGAGGAATTCGCCGGGTCCGTGTACAGCTTCTACGAGACGGTCTTCGGCGTGCGCATGATTCGCGCGGAGGAGAGGCTGCGCGCGGTGGCGGCCGACGGATTCGCGGCCGCGCACCTCAAGATCGCGCCGGGCGCGCCGCTGCTTAGCGTGGACCGGATCGCGTACACGTACGGCGACAAGCCCGTCGAGTGGCGGCGCGGACTGTGCCTCACCGACGGTTTCTCCTACTACAACGAGCTCAGCTGATTGCGATTAAAATCGTCGGCTCGACCGGGAAAAGAACCTGAACATGGCTGCTGCGCCGAAGACGCGACCGAAGTACTACGACCTCAACCTCGCGCGCCTGTGGCCGCCCGCGCTCCTGTCGATCTTCCATCGCATGTCGGGGGCGCTGCTCTTCTTCCCGATCCTGCCGGCGCTCCTGTACGCGCTGCACGTGGCCCTGGGCTCGAGCGAGGGCTACGCGCGCTGCCACGATTTCCTCGCCCGGCCGCTGGTGAAGCTCATCCTGCTGGGCGTGGTGTGGCTCTATGCGCATCACTTCTTCGCGGGCATCCGCTACCTCTTCCTGGACCTGCACGTCGGCATCGCCAAGGCTCCGGCGAGAGCTTCCGCGCTCGCCGTCTTCGCGCTAGGTCTCGTCGCCACGGCGCTCATCGGGTGGAGGCTATGGTGAGCAAGTACGCGAAGAATCCGGTCGGCGCCCACTCAGGCACCGGCGACTGGCTGTTGCAGCGACTGACGGCCGTCGTGATGGCGGCGTACACGATCGTGTTCGTCGCCTGCGTGCTTGCGAATCCTCCCGCGGCCTACGCCGACTGGAAGGCGATGTTCTCGGGCACCTTGTTCCGCCTCGCGACGATGCTCTTCGTCGCCGCGCTCCTCTATCACGCCTGGGTCGGCATGCGCGACATCCTCATGGACTACGTGCACGCGATGGGGCTGCGCCTCGCGATGCAGGTCGCCGTGGGGCTCGCGCTCCTCTTCTATCTCGCGTGGGCCGCTTCGATCCTGTGGGGACGCTGAAATGACGACACCCGTTCGCAAGTTCGACGCGGTAATCGTCGGAGCCGGCGGCTCGGGACTGCGCGCGGCGCTGGAGCTCGCGAGCCAGGGGCTGCGGGTCGCGGTGCTCTCGAAGGTGTTTCCCACGCGCTCCCATACGGTCGCCGCGCAGGGCGGAATCGGCGCGGCCCTCGGCAACATGGGCGAGGACCACTGGCTCTGGCACATGTACGACACGATCAAGGGCTCCGACTATCTTGGCGACCAGGACGCGATCGAGTTCATGTGCCGCATGGCGCCCGAGGTGGTGATCGAGCTCGAGCACTACGGAATGCCCTTCGACCGCAACGAGAACGGGACGATCTACCAGCGCCCGTTCGGCGGCCACTCGGCGAATTTCGGCGAGAAGCCGGTGCAGAGGAGCTCGTGCGCCGCGGACCGCACCGGCCACGCGATGCTGCACACGCTCTACCAGAGGAACGTGCACGCGAAGACGCAGTTCTTCGTGGAATGGATGGCGCTCGACCTCGTGCGCGATTCCGAGGGCGCGGTGGTGGGAGTGAGCGCGCTCGAGATGGAGACGGGGGAGATGGTGATCTTCCACGCGCGGGCGGTCCTCTTCGCGACCGGCGGCGCCGGACGCATCTATCACTCGTCGACCAATGCTTTCATCAACACCGGCGACGGCCTCGGCATGGCCGCGCGCGCAGGGATTCCCCTCGAGGACATGGAGTTCTGGCAATTCCATCCCACGGGTGTGGCGGGCGCGGGCATCCTCATCACCGAGGGCGTGCGCGGCGAGGGCGGCTACCTCCTCAACAAGAACGGCGAGCGCTTCATGGAGCGCTATGCGCCGACCATGAAGGACCTCGCGTCGCGGGACGTCGTCTCGCGCGCGATGGCCACCGAGATCAAGGAAGGGCGCGGGCTCGGCGAGCACGGCGAGTACCTGTTGCTGAAGCTCGACCACCTCGGCCACGAGACGATCGAGAAGCGCCTCCCGGGCATCCGCGAGATCGCGCTCAAGTTCGCCGACGTGGACCCGGTGAAGGATCCCATTCCCGTGGTGCCGACCGCGCACTACCAGATGGGCGGCATCCCGACGAATTACCACGGCGAGGTCGTCACGCCGGCTGCGGGAAATCCCAGCACTCCGGTCCCCGGCTTCTACGCGGCGGGCGAGTGCGGCTGCGCCTCGATCCACGGCGCCAACCGCCTCGGCACCAACTCGCTCACGGACCTTCTCGTGATGGGGAAGAGCTCCGCGATGTCGATGATCGAATACATGAAGGGCGCGGGGAAGGCGCACC
>JADGRS010000257.1 GCA_017880705.1 Burkholderiales bacterium | reverse complement strand
GCCCTCGAGGCGCTGCGCGGCAGCCTCGACGTCGGCGTAGGAAACGAGCGCGGGGGCGGAAATGTCGTTCATGGGGCGCGCCTTCCCGGGCGCGGCGATCTCACTCGAGCGAGATCTTGCCGTCGAAGGCGACGTTGAGGGCGACGCCGTCCACGGTGAGCGTCATCTTGGCGTCGAGCGTCTCGTTGCCCTGGAGCTTCCCCGCGGCCCGGGCGCGCTCGACGGCGGTCTCGATCTCGCGCTGGGAGTGCACGCCGACCGTCTTGAGGAACTTGCGGATGCTCATGTTGAAGGTGTCGGGATTCATCGTCTCGTTCCTTTAAGTGCTAGCGCGGCGTCGTGATCGCGTTGAGCGCGTCGTTCAACGTGTCCTCCGCGAGCGCATTCACGCTCTCGGCGAGGATGTCGGCCTCGGTGGCGACCTTCTCCGGAAGGCTCTTCGGGTCCATCACGGCGACGAATTGCGCCGCGGCGCCCGCCACGCGCAACAGGCGCGCGCGCTCCGCCATGAGGATCTCGATCTCCTTGCTCAACATGAAGGTCCCGGTGTTCTCGACTGCGGCTGTCATGACTTGCTCCTCGGTTCGAACCTGCAATTCTACGTGAGCGGCGTCAATGCGACGCCGCGAGCGGCAGGTTGATGAGGAGGTTCTGCGGCTTCAGCTTGAGCGTGCGGTCCGGGCGGCACGCGACGGCCAGGTACACCGGCCGCCCGGCCATCTCCGCGAGGGCGTCGCGCGGATTCCTGAATTCGAGGCGGAAGAGGACGACGATCCGCTCGAGGTCCTCGGCGGCGACCTCTTCTCCCCGGTAAAGAGCGTTGAGAATCGCCGTCGCGTCGATGTCGAGCCCCACGTGCCACCGCCACGCGCCGTCTTCGATGCGCTCGGCGGGCTCGATCGCGACATCGGCCCCCGCCAGATGGCGCACCCATCGCGCCAGGACTTCGGCGAGCGCGCGCGCCCCCTCGCGGCCCGGCGTGAGGTCGAGGGCGAAGCTGTAGAGCTCGTCGCGCAGGAAATAGATCGGCGCGTTCTCGCCGGTGAGCACGTCCATCTTCACCGCGGGGAGCGCGTCCTGGCTGCGAAGCAGGCGCCCCACGTTGCCGAAGCCTCCCGTGTCGGCGTACGCCTCGACCGTCGCGCTGTCCGCGGCAAGCGTCTGCCCGCCTTCGGTGGCCACGCGCTGGCGGCGGAAGAGCATCTCGCCCGCGCGGCACAGGAACGCGTCGTCGGTTCCATCGAGGATCGAGCGCGTGATCGCCTGCGCCAGCGCGTCGACGAAGGGTGGCGCGAGGTCGACTTCAGCGCGCGAATAGAGATCGCGATACGCCGCTTCCAGGCAGGGCAGAGCGGCGACGCGATCGCGGAAGCGCAGGAACTCGCGCCAGTTGTCGCGCCCATCGGCGTCTTCGACGGCGTCCAGCATCGCTGCGGAAACGTTGGCGCGGGGATCGGACGCGAGGAGCGCGTGGAGCTCGCGTTCGCGGGGGCCGGCGTCGTCGGGAAGCTTCAGCTCGTCGCGATCGAGGAAGCGGGCGAGCCACGCGTCGCTTGCGACCAGGCCCGCTTCACTGCGCCCGAGGAGCCCGAAACCGCTCGAGGCCCAGAAGTCCTGGGGCACGTCAGTCCTTCACGCCGTCGCGCCCGACCACGGCGATGAGGGTTTGCACGCCCGTAGCGCAGTGGACCCTTCGGCCCTGCTTCTCGACGAACGCGTCGAGCCTGCAGACCGTGAGCGTGCGCCCGGTGCGCAGCACCTCGCCCACGGCGATTGCGCGCTCCCCGTCGGCCGCGGCCATGAGGTTGATCTTGAATTCCACGGTGAGCACCCCCGCATCCGCAGGAAACAACGTGAACCCCGCGTAGCCGCCCGCGGTATCGGCGATGGTCGAGATGATTCCCGCGTGGAAGAATCCGTGCTGCTGCGCGAGCTCGGGGCGGAAGGCCAACGAAATCTCGACCCGCCCGGGAGCCACCTCGTCGAGAATCGCCCCCAGGTACGCCATCGCTCCCTGCTTCGCGAAGCTCGCGCGCGTGCGCTGCTCGAACTGCGGGTCCGCGGGAACGAAGCCCATCCTGTTCTCGCGCCTGGCCCGTCGCGCCTACGAGCCGATCGTCGCCACTTCGGGGAGCGGAAAGCCGTTGAAGTTGCTCGCGTACGCGGTGGTATACGCGCCGGCGTTCTTGATGAAGATGAAGTCGCCATCCTGCAGGTCCGCCGGAAAGAGCTCCTCGCGCATCACCACGTCGACGGAATCGCAGGTGGGGCCCGCGACGTTCCACGACACGGGCTCGCCATCGCGGTCGGTGTAGATGTTGTATCGCAGGCCTTCGGTCGTCTCGATCACGCCGCCGAAGACGCCCGCGTCCCAGTACATCCAGCGCTGGTTGTTGCGGGTCGCGGTGCCCACCACGCGGCAGATGAAGTAGCCGGCGTCGGAGGCGAGGTAGCGGCCCGGCTCGGCGATCACCTGCACTTCGGGGCCGAAATGGCGCAGCTCCTTGTTGATCACCTCCGCGATCGTCTCGATGGAGGGGATCGGCTTCACGTGGCGCACCGGGTAGCCGCCGCCGAGATTGAGCAGGCGCGGCTTCAGGCCCACGGCGCGCATCGAGGCGAACACCTTGCGCGCGCGCTCCATGCCCACGCGCCAGTTGTCGGGATTGAGGCACTGGGAGCCCACGTGGAAGGTGACGCCGGCGAGATCCGCCTGGCACTGCACGGCCGTCTCGATGAGCTCGGGCACATCGCTCATGTGCGCGCCGAATTTCCCCGAAAGCGGCCAGTCGCTGCCGATGTTGGGCGCGTCGATGCGCAGGTACATCTTCGCATCGGATTTGACCGCCTTCACCTTGCGGATCTCCTCGACGCTGTCCACCACGAACCACTCGACGCCCTTAGCCGCGGCGTACTCGAGGTAGGCGCGCGACTTCATCGGGTTCGAGTAGAAGACTTCCGCCGGCGGCACGCCCAGCCCCATGAGGATATCGAGCTCGGCGATCGATGCGATCTCGAATCCGCAGCCTTCCTGGAGGAGCACCTTCAGCACGCGCGGGTCGGGATTGGCCTTGACGGCGAAGTGCGGGCGCACGCGCGGCAGCGCGGCGCGGAAGCGGCGCGCCTTGGTCCGCACGATGTCGAGGTCCACCAGCAGCACCGGCTTCTTGTAAGGATGCCTCGCGAGGTATTGCTTGACCCGGGTGAAGTCGAGGCTGACCTCCGGGTGGGAATCGAGGGGGAACTCCGGCAGCGGCCGGAGCTTCTTTATCGTGGCTGTTCGGGGCATCGGGGTCTTTCATGACACGTGAACGATGACGTACCGTGGTGCGAGCGCGCGCCGGACCGGCCGGCCGCGTTCGAGCCGCAGTAGTTCCTCGCTCTTGTCATGATGACCTCCTTCTCACGTCGGCGTGGACTTAATGCCACGCGGACTTCAAAAAGGCTTCGGAAAAAATTGCGCGAAGTATAGGGCAAAACGCGGGCGCCGTTGGGTTTTTTTCGCCTGCGGCGGGCTCGGAGCGCTTACAGGCGCAACACTCCCGGGCCGCGCTACATCTTCGGCAGCGTCACTCCGTGCTGCCCCTGGTACTTCCCGCCGCGGTCGCGGTAGGAGGTCTCGCAGACCTCGTCGGACTCGAAGAAGAGCATCTGCGCGACGCCCTCGTTGGCGTAGATCTTCGCCGGGAGCGGGGTGGTGTTCGAGAATTCCAGCGTGACGAAGCCTTCCCATTCGGGCTCCAGCGGCGTCACGTTCACCACGATCCCGCAGCGCGCGTAGCTCGACTTGCCGAGGCAGACGACGAGCACGTTGCGCGGGATGCGGAAGCGCTCGACCGTGCGCGCGAGCGCGAAGGAGTTGGGCGGGATGATGCACACGTCGCCCTTCAGGTCCACGAAAGACTTCTCGTCGAAGTTCTTCGGGTCGACGATCGTGGAATTGATGTTGGTGAAGATCTTGAACTCGTCCGAGCAGCGCACGTCGTAGCCGTAGCTCGAGGTGCCGTAGGACATGATGCGCCTGCCATCGACGCTCCTCACCTGCCCCGCCTCGAAGGGCTCGATCATGCCGGTCGACGTCGCCATGCGCCGGATCCAGTTGTCGCTCTTGATGCTCATGGTCTCATGCTCGTGGAGTTGAGCGGCACGAAAGTGTCCGCTCCAACGATCGCCCCGGTGCTCTTCAGTGACGGTTGATCAATTGTTCTGGATGACGATCTTGGGAAACAGCGAGGTCCGGTCCTCGGACTGGCGCGCGATGCGCGCGGCGACCTTGCGGGCGATGTCGCGGTAGATCGCGGCGATCGCGCCCTCGGGATCCGACACCACCGTGGGCTTGCCGGAGTCGGCCTGCTCGCGGATGCGGATGTCGAGCGGCAGGCTGCCGAGGAATTCGACGTCGTAGTCCTTGCACATCTTCTCGCCGCCGCCAGCGCCGAAGATGTGTTCGGCGTGGCCGCACTGCGTGCAGATGTGGATCGCCATGTTCTCGACGATGCCGATGATCGGGATGCCGACCTTCTCGAACATCTTGAGGCCCTTGCGCGCGTCGATGAGCGCGATGTCCTGGGGCGTGGTGACGATCACCGCGCCCGTGACGGGCACTTTCTGCGCGAGCGTGAGCTGGATGTCGCCCGTGCCCGGGGGCAGGTCCACCACGAGGTAGTCGAGCTCGCGCCAGCGGGTCTCCGTGAGGAGCTGCTCGAGCGCCTGGGTCACCATCGGCCCGCGCCACACCATCGGCGTGTCCTGCTCGATGAGGAAGCCCACGCTCATCGCCTGGATGCCGTGGCCTTCCATCGGCTCCATGGTCTTGCCGTCCTTCGAGGTGGGGCGCCCCGTGATGCCGAGCATGAGCGGCTGCGACGGCCCGTAGATGTCGGCGTCGAGCATGCCCACCGTGGCGCCCTCGGCCGCGAGCGCAAGGGCGAGGTTCACCGCCGTGGTGCTCTTGCCCACGCCGCCCTTGCCCGAGGCGACCGCGATGATGTTCTTGATGCCGGGCACGAGCTTCACGCCGCGCTGCACCGCGTGGGAAACCACCTTCGAAACGACGTTCACGCTCGCGTGCTCGACCCCCGGGACCAAGGAACCTCCGAAGGAGAGTCAGCCATGCCCACCGCTGCCCGCCCCGCCGACAACGATGTCGTGGTCGAGGCGATGGTCCAGCGTGCTCACACTGAGGGCCAGATGTCCCTC
>JADGRS010000256.1 GCA_017880705.1 Burkholderiales bacterium | reverse complement strand
GTCGGCCGGATGGCATACGTCGTGAACATCCATCACGACGAGCCGCGCTCGCTTTTCCGGCTCGCTGAGAAGCGAGATCGCCTCCCTGAGCGCTACGAGCGTTCTTCGAAGCCCGTCATCGTCTCGATCGTTCCAACGCGGATGGCGCAGACTCAGTGCATCTCGGTCTCGCATCCTTCTCGTCTCTATGTGACCGACGAATACGTCGTCACGCACAACACCGCGTTGAGCCTGAACATCGCCGAGCACATCGGCCTGGAGCTGAAGCTTCCTGTCCTGATCTTCTCGATGGAGATGGGCGGGACGCAGCTTGCGCAGCGCCTCCTCGGCTCGGTGGGCAAGGTCGATGCGCAGAAGCTTCGCACCGGCCGGCTCGATACCGGCGATTGGGATCGCCTCGGCATGGCGCTCGGGCGCCTGAACGAATGCCCGATCCTCATCGACGAGTCGCCGGGGTTGAACCCCCTGGAGCTTCGCGCGAGGGCGCGGCGCAAGTGGCGCGAGTACGGCGCGCTCGGATTGATCGTGATCGACTACATCCAGCTCATGTCGGGCACGGAGCATGGCAGCAACGAGAATCGCGCGACGGAGTTGAGCGAAATCTCGCGGGGGTTGAAGTCGATGGCGAAGGAGCTTGGCTGCCCTGTGATCGCCCTCTCGCAGCTCAATCGCTCCCTCGAGCAACGGCCCAACAAGCGCCCGGTGATGTCGGATTTGAGGGAATCCGGAGCGCTCGAGCAAGATGCAGACATGATCTTCTTCGTCTACCGCGACGAGGTCTACAACGAGGACACGGCGGACAAGGGCATCGCGGAGATCATCATCGGCAAGCAACGCAACGGCCCCATCGGCACGGTGAAGCTCACCTTCATCGGCAAGCACACGCGCTTCGAGAACTACTCGGGAGCGGCGCCGAATTACTGATGTCCCGGCCGATCCACGCCACGGTTTCCGTCTCCGCGCTGCGGCACAACTACGTCGTGGCGAAGCGCGCGGCGTTGCAGTCGAAGGTGTACGCGGTGGTCAAGGCGAATGCGTATGGCCACGGCATCGAGCGCGTCACGAAGGCCCTGGTGCGCGCGGACGGCTTCGCGACGGTGGAGCTCGAGGGCGCGATCGCCACGCGGGGGCGCGGATTCGCCGGGCCGATCCTGCTGCTGGAGGGATTTTTCGAGGCGCGTGAGCTACCGGTGGTCGCGGATGCCGATCTCGCGGTGGTGGTGCACAGCGAGGAGCAGCTTCGCATGCTGGAGTCGGCGAAGCTTTCCAGGCCCCTCGACGCTTTCTTCAAGATCAACACTGGCATGAACCGCCTCGGATTCGCGATCGCGGAGGCGCGTCGCGCGCTCGAGCGCCTGCGCAAGACGGGCGCGGCGAAGTCGATCACCCTGATGACCCATTTCGCTACGGCCGACGGCCCGGAGGGGATCGGCGAAGCGATGCGGCGCTTCAACCAGGCGACCGAGGGCATCGACCTTCCGCGCAGCCTCGCCAATTCCGCGGCGATCTTCGCCCATCCCGAGACGCACGCCGATGTCGCGCGCCTCGGCATTGCGCTCTATGGCGCGACCCCGTTCGGCGATCGCGCGGCGGAGTCGCTCGGCGTGAAGCCCGCGATGACCCTCGCCTCGCAGCTCATCGCGGTCCAGGACCTGCAGCCGGGGGAGACGATCGGCTATGGCGGAACGTTCCATGTCGACAAGCCGATGCGCGTGGGAGTGGTCGCGTGCGGCTATGCGGACGGCTATCCACGGCACGCGCCTTCGGGCACACCCGTCGTGGTCGGCGGCGTCCGCGTGAAGACCGCCGGGCGCGTTTCCATGGACATGATGACCGTCGATCTCGCCGATGTCCCCGGCGCGCGCGTCGGCACGCCCGTCACGCTCTGGGGCGAGGGCCTGCCGATCGATGACGTCGCCACGCCGGCGGGCACCGTGGGCTACGAGCTCATGTGCGCGCTCGCGCCTCGCGTGCCGGTTTCGGACGCGCCCTGATGGCCAAGCCGAAGTCCGTCTACACGTGCACCGAGTGCGGCGGCCAGTCCACCAAGTGGCAGGGCCAGTGCGCGCACTGCAACGCGTGGAACACGCTCGTGGAGACGGCGCTCGAGGCGGGCGCGGGCAAGGCCGGCATGCACCGCTTCGCGAGCCTCGCGGGCACCAGCGAGATCGTCTCCCTCGGCGAAGTCGAGGCGGAGGATTTTCCGCGGCTGCCGACGCTCATCGGCGAATTCGATCGCGTGCTCGGCGGCGGGCTCGTCGAGGGCGGCGTGGTGCTGATCGGCGGCGATCCGGGGATCGGCAAGTCGACGCTCCTGCTGCAGGCCGCGGCGCGGCTCTCGGAGCAGGTTCCGGTTCTCTACGTGACCGGCGAGGAATCGGCGCAGCAGATCGCGCTGCGCGCCAAGCGCCTCGGCGTGAACGCGACGAAGGTGCGGCTCTTCTGCGAGATCGAGCTGGAGAAGATCCAGGCGACGCTCGCGTCGGCGAAGCCGAAGATCGCGGTCATCGATTCGATCCAGACGCTCTATTCGAGCGCGCTCACGTCCGCGCCGGGCTCGGTCGCCCAGGTGAGGGAGTGCGCGGCGCAGCTCACGCGCTTCGCCAAGCAGAGCGGGACCACGATCATCTTCGTGGGCCACGTCACGAAGGAGGGCGCTCTGGCCGGGCCGCGCGTGCTCGAGCACATGGTCGACACGGTCCTCTATTTCGAGGGCGAGACGCACACGAGCTTTCGGCTCATCCGCGCCTTCAAGAACCGCTTCGGCGCGGTGAACGAGATCGGCGTCTTCGCGATGACGGAGAAGGGCCTTCGCGAGGTGGCCAATCCGTCGGCGCTCTTCCTCTCGCAGCACCACGCGGGGGTCGCGGGCTCGTGCGTGATGGTGACGCAGGAAGGGACGCGGCCCCTTCTGGTGGAGCTTCAGGCGCTCGTCGACGAGTCCCATGGCGGCGCGCCCCGGCGGCTCACCGTGGGCCTCGAGCTCAATCGCCTCGCCATGCTCCTCGCGGTGCTGCATCGGCACGCGGGCATCGCGTGCTTCGACCAGGACGTGTTCCTCAACGCCGTGGGGGGCGTGCGCATCGTCGAGCCCGGAGCGGATCTCGCGGTGACGCTCGCGATCGTGTCGAGCCTTCGCAACCGCGCGCTTCCCGACAAGCACGTGGTGTTCGGTGAGGTGGGCCTCGCGGGCGAGGTGCGGCCCGTCCAGCGCGGCCAGGAGCGCTTGCGGGAAGCCGCGAAGCTCGGCTTCACCCACGCCATCATTCCCGCGGCCAACAAGCCCCGGCAGGCCATCCCGGGCCTCGAGGTGATCGCCGTGAATCGGGTGGTCGAGGCCGTGGACTACTTGAAGTAGAAACTGGTGTCAGAGAAATTGGTGTCAGGTACACATTTTCGAAAATGTGTACCTGACACCAATTTCTACTTCAGCAGCAACGCGATGATGAGCCCGATCGCGGCGAGGGAGAGCACCGCGATCGCGGCGACGGCCAGCAGGTTCGAGTTGCTCGCGGACACGCTCGATTGCATCGAGGGAATGGCGATCGGACGCGGCGCGGGTTTCTTCTCGACGGGCGGGGCCTTTGCGATCGGCGCGGCCTCCGGCGCGGGCGCGGGTGCGGGCGCAGGTGCGGGCGCAGGTGCGGGCGTCGGGGCAGGCGCCTTGGGCGCGAGCGGCGAGCCGGGCTCGATCTTGCCCTTGTAGGCGCGCATCTTCTGCGTCGCGGTGATGTATTCCTTGAAATCGTCGACCTGGTCGGTCATCGAGGCGAGGCGCATGGTCGCGTCGAAGGAATCGAAAACCTTGTTCAACGCGAGCGGCTTCGTGTCGTCGTCGGCTCCCTTGCCGGGCGACATGGGGATCGTATCGGTGTCGGCGAGATCCTTCACGACGGGACGGGACACCGGCGATGTCATCGCCTTCAGGGCCGCGGCGGGCTTCGAGTGGTCCATCTGCCGGCGCACTTCGCGCAGGTCGTCCGCCAGCTCCTTGACCGCCTGGTAGCGGTCTTCCAGCAGCTTCGCCATCGCCTTCGCGACGATGAGGTCGAGCATCGGCGGCACGGCGCGATTGTGCGCGGAGGGCGGCGGGGGCGTCGTGTTCACCGTCGCGTACATGATCGCGTTCACGTTGTCGCCGTCGAAGGGCGCCACGCCGGTGAGGGCCTCGTACAGCACGACGCCCAGGGAAAAGATATCCGAGCGCGAGTCGATGGCCTTGCCGATCACCTGCTCCGGCGACATGTAGCGAGGTGAGCCGAGGATCAGCCCCGTCATGGTTTTCACCGCGGAGTTGGGCAGCCGCGCGATGCCGAAGTCCGTGATCTTCGCGAGCGTGCCCTTCATCACCATGATGTTGGAGGGCTTCACGTCGCGGTGCACGATGTCCTGCGAGTGCGCGAACGAAAGCCCGTCGGCCACCTGCGCGATGATGTCGACGATCACGTCCGCGGGGGGCAGCTGCCCCATGGCGATCATGTCCTTCAGCTCCTGCCCCTCCAGGAACTCCATCGCCATGTACGCGACCTGGTCGGTCTTGCCGACGTCGTAGATGGTGACGATGTTCGGGTGGTTCAGGCGCCCCGCCGCCTTGATCTCCTGCTGGAAGCGCGCCTCGTACTCCTCGAGCTCCTGGCGCGAGAGGTTGAGGTTGATGGTCTTGATCGCGACCGTGCGGTCGATGATCGGATCCACGGCCTTGTAGACGACACCCATCGCCCCCTGGCCGATTTCAGAAACGATCTTGTAGCGTCCGAGCGTCGCGATCATGGAGCGGCTAGGGTTTCTTCGGCACCGAGGCCGTGGGCGGCGGCCCCTTCGCGCGCTCCTTCGCCTCCCGGGCTTCCTTCTCCTCCAGCGCTTTCTTGGCCTGGGCCTTGGCGGCCGCGAAGGTCTTCGTCCACGAGGGGTGGCCGGCCTCGGCCGGCGTGAGGTCGAAGTTGGGATCGACGTCGTAGATCCTGACGAACTCGGCGCGGCACTGGGTGTACTTCCCGAGCAGGCATTGCGTGAAGGCGACGTGCTTCATCGCGCGCACCTGGTCGTCGGGCTTCTTCAGCCCTTCCTTGAGCGCGCTTTCGAGGAGCGTGTGCGCCGCGGCGTAGTCGCCGCCGTCGTACTTCACCATGCCGTCGGAGAGCATCTGCTCGGCCTTGCCGAGCGGGATGAGCGGCTTCGCGACCGATGCCTCGCGCTCGGCGAT
>JADGRS010000255.1 GCA_017880705.1 Burkholderiales bacterium | reverse complement strand
CGACGATCTTCGCGCCGGCGGCCCTCGCCCGCGCGCAGTGGGCGTCCACGTCGTCCACGTAGATCATCATGCCCTGGGTGTTGCACGCCGCCGACAGCGGGCTCTTCATGTCGGCGCCGAAGCGCGCCGCATCGGCCCCGGTGCGCTCGCCCGAGACCATGACGACCCCCTCGCCGTAGGTGAGCTCGCTGTGCTCGATGCGCCCGCCGTCGCCTGCGACCTTGAGCCGCACCTCGAAGCCGAACGCGTCGCACAGCCAGTCGATCATCCGCGCCGGGTCGCGGCAGTAGATCGCCGACGAGATGCGCGGCCAGCCGCCGGGCGTGTCCTTCATCGCTTGCCCTGCATCGTCGTTGATCAAGGCAATCCCCACTCATACGAATCCATCGAGAGGGTCCCATAGGTCATTCCGCCCTCGATGCGCCGGGGGATCTCGGCTTCCGAGCTCGCGCCCATCGCGACCAGGAGCGGCAGGAAGTGCTCGTCGGTGGGATGCGCGCGCTCGGCGTGGGGCGCGAGCCTTCGGTAGTCCACGAGGCGGTCCGCGGCCCTCGCCACGACGGCCTTCGCGACCCACTCTGCGAAATCGCGCGCGTACTCGGGATCCTTCACATCCTGGCGAAACTCGTAGAGATTGTGGGTGAGGCTGCCCGAGCCCACGATGAGCACGCCACGTTCGCGTAGCGGCGCGAGCGCGTGGCCGAGCCGGAAGGCGCCGGCCGGATCCAGGTCCATCGGCATCGAGACCTGGAAGACCGGCACGTCCGCTCGCGGCAGCAGGTAGCGAAGCGGCACCCAGGTCCCGTGGTCCAATCCGCGCTTCTCGTCGAGCGCGACGTCGAAGCCGGCCTCGCGGAGCAAGAGCGCGACCTCGGCGGCGATCGCAGGCTCGCCTCGGGCCGGATATCGCATTTCATAGAGCGCGCGCGGAAAGCCGCCGAAGTCGTGGATCGTCTCGGGCGCCGCGGTCGTCATGACCCGGATTCCCGGCGTTTGCCAGTGCGGCGAAACGACGAGCACGGCGGCGAGCCCGTCCAATTGCCCGCCCAGCGTCGTCAGTTGCGGGCCGAGGAGCCCGGGCTCAAGGGCGAAGGTGGGCGCGCCGTGGGAAATGAAAAGCGCGGGCGCCGTACCGCGCCGCGCAGGGGAGGTCTCGGCCGCCATCCCGCTCAATGCCCCGAGCTGTCCGCCATGCGGCTCGCCTCGAACAGGAACCACGTGCGCCGTTCCGTCTCGTCGATCCAGACCTCGATCAGGCTCGCGGTGGCGATGTCGTGGTGCTCGTCGCAGACGTTGTGGGCCTCGCGCAGGCGCGAGGCGAGCGCCTTGTTGTCCTCGCGCAGCTCGGCGATCATGTCCAGGGGCTCCACGTATCGCGCGTCGTTGTCCTTCACGCGTTGCGTGCGGCCGATGTCGCCGATGGATCTCAGCGTCGATCCGCCCACCTTGCGGACGCGCTCGGCGATCGGATCGGTCATCGCATAGAGCTGGTCGGCCTGCTCGTCGAGCAGCAGGTGGTAGTCGCGGAAGTGGGGCCCGCTCATGTGCCAATGGAAATTCTTGGTCTTCAGGTAGAGCGCGAACACGTCCGCCAGGATGGCGTTCATCGCGCCGGCGATGTCCTTCGTCGCCGCCTTCTTCAGGTCGGTCGGGGTGGCAAGCGGCGCGCCGCGCCTGGCTTCGAGATCCTGTCTCTTCTTCGCATTGGGTTTCTTCACGACTTGGTGTCCTTTCGATCGACAACGTGGAATGGAACGGGCCCGGAAGGCACCGTCCGTGGAATTACTCTACTTCATCCCCTCGATGCGCGCGTTCCAGCGCAACGCCAATACCTCGTCCCATCCGGAGAGAGTATCTTGCCTAGGCGCGGGGTTGGACAAGCTGCGCGCAGAAACATTCTCGTCCACGCACAGAGGAGACAGACATGAGCAACGCGCGCTTCATGGGAATGCTATCGCTTGCACTGTTGGCCCTCGCGATGGCGGCCAGGGCGGGCCCCGATCCCGCGGTGTTGAGCTACAAGATGCCGGCGGATTTGAAGTGGACGGAGAGCGCGATGTATCCCGGCCTCAAGAGCGCCGTGCTTTACGGCGATCCGGGCAAGCCCGGCCCGTATGCGGTGCGCAACAGGTTTTCACCGGGCAGCTTCAGCCGTCCGCACTTCCACCCGAACGATCGATATATCCTGGTGCTCTCCGGCACATGGTGGGTTGGAACCGGCGATAAATTCGATCCGGAAAGCACCACGCCGATGCCCGCGGGAAGCTTCGTCGTGCACTACGGCGGCAAGGTTCACTACGACGGGGCGAAGGTCGGGGAGTGCGAGCTCCTCATCTACGGCGACGGCCCCGGCACATCGACGCGCGTGGGCGGAAGCTGACGCTCGCCGGGGCGACGACAAAAATGTTTGCTCGTGGCGAGAACGCGCATCGTCCCGGCTATCATCGGAGACTGCACACGCCCCGAGGTGAACCATGGCCATCGCATCCATCAATCCCGCCAACGGCGAGACGGTCAAGACCTATCGGGAGATGACGCCGCAGGAGGCCGCGGCCGCGGTCGACGAGGCCCACGAGACGTGGAAGTCGTGGCGCGCGACGTCGTTCGCCGAGCGGGCGCGCCTCATGAAGAAGACGTCGGCAATCCTTCGAGGCCGCAAGAACGAGCTCGCGAAGCTGATGGCCACCGAGATGGGCAAGCCGGTCAAGCAGGGCGTGGCCGAAGCGGAAAAGTGCGCGCTGGCTTGCGACTACTACGCCGACAATGCCGAGGCGATCCTCGCGCCGCAGGCCATCGCGACGGAAGCGACCCGGTCGTACGTCGCGTTCGAGCCGCTTGGCGTGGTGCTCGCGGTGATGCCCTGGAATTTTCCCCTGTGGCAGGTCTATCGATTCGCGGCTCCGGCGCTGATGGCGGGCAACGTCGGCGTGCTGAAGCACGCGTCGAACGTGCCGGGAGCCGCGCTCGCGATCGAGTCGATGTTCCTCGAGGCGGGATTTCCGAAGGGCGCGTTCCGCACGTTGCTCATCGGCAGCGCGGGCGTGCAAGGCGTGATCGAGCATCGTCACGTGCGCGCGGTCACGCTGACCGGGAGCACGCCGGCGGGAAGGTCCGTCGCCTCGCAGGCGGGCCAGGTCCTGAAGAAATCCGTCCTCGAGCTCGGCGGCTCGGATCCCTACGTGGTCCTCGAGGACGCGGATCTCGAGCTCGCCGCGCAGACTTGCGTCAACTCGCGCCTGATCAACGCGGGGCAGAGCTGCATCGCCGCGAAGCGCTTCGTCGTCGTGGCCCCGGTCCTCGGCGAGTTCACCGATCGCTTCGTCGCCTTGATGAGGGCGAAGAAGGTCGGGGATCCCTTCGACGATGCCACCGAGGTCGGCCCGCTCGCGCGGCACGACCTGCGCGCGGGCCTGCACAAGCAGGTGCTCGCGTCGATCGAGCGCGGCGCGCGGGTGCTCCTCGGCGCGCAACTTCCTCCCGGTCCGGGCGCGTTCTATCCGCCGACGGTGCTCGCCGGCGTGAAGCCGGGCAACCCCGCGTTCGACGAAGAGCTCTTCGGCCCGGTCGCCGCGCTGATCGAGGCGAAGGACGAGGCCGACGCGGTGCGCCTCGCCAACGCGACGACGTTCGGCCTGGGCGCCGCGGTCTTCACGCGAGACCTGCAGCGCGGCGAGCGCGTCGCGCGCCTGTTCGAATCCGGAGCCGCGTTCGTGAACAGCCTCGTCGCTTCGGATCCGCGGCTTCCGTTCGGCGGCATCAAGGAATCCGGCTACGGTCGCGAGCTCGGCAGCTTCGGCATCAAGGAGTTCGTGAACGTGAAGAGCGTGTACGTCAAGGCACTGCCTCCCGCCCCGGCGTTCGGCACCGAATGAAAGGGCGCCGTTGAGCTTGAGGCGCGCGGGCGCATCGACTCCGCCATCCCGAAGTAAGATGGCGGGATGAAATACAAGGACTACTACGCGATCCTCGGCTTGAAGCGCGACGCTGGCGCCGACGACATCAAGAAGGCCTACCGCAAGCTCGCGCAGAAGTACCATCCCGACGTCACCAAGGATCCGAAGGGCGAGGAGAAATTCAAGGATCTCGCCGAGGCCTACCAGACGCTCAAGGATCCGGAGAAGCGCGCGGCCTACGACCAGCTCGGGAGCGCCTACCAGCCGGGGCAGGAGTTTCGCCCTCCACCCGATTGGGAGAAGCAGTTCAACGCGGGAGGGCAGGGACGCGAGGGCGGCTTCTCGTTCGACGATCTCGATCTCGGCGATCTCTTCGAGAGCCTGTCGCGCCGTGGCGCCGGCGCATCTCGGCAGCGCGCGAACATGGCGTTCCCGGGCGAGGACTACGAGGCGGTGGTGCATCTGTCCCTCGAGGATGCGTATCGCGGCACCCAGGTGGAGCTCAACCTGAGCGCGCCCGAGCACGACGAACAGGGCCGCGTGCGCCAGGTGCCGAAGACGATCAAGGCGCGCATTCCGAAGGGCGCGACCGACGGGCAGCGCCTGCGGCTGCGCGGGCAGGGCGGCAAGGGCATCAACGGCGGGCGCGACGGCGACCTCTATCTCAACATCGCGCTGCATCCGCATCCGCTCTTTCGTCCCGACGGCCACGATCTCTACCTCGACCTGCCGCTCGCGCCCTGGGAAGCGGCATTGGGCGCGACCGTCGAGACGCCGACCCTTGACGGCGCGGTGAACCTCAAGATTCCGCCGGGGACCACCACGGGCAGGAGGCTGCGCCTCGGCAAGAAGGGCTTGCCGAAGCCGGGCGGCGGCGAAGGAGACCTTTATGCGATCGTGCAGATCGTGAATCCGACCGTGCTGAGCGATCGCGAGCGCGAGCTTTTCAAGGAGCTGGGGGAGAATTCGCGGTTCGATCCGCGCAGCCATTTCGCCGGGGAGAAATCCAATGTCGGCTGATCGTGAGGGCGCGCAGTGGCTGCACGGCCACTACCAGGTTTCGATCGTCGAGCTTGCGGACACCTGCGGGATGTCCGAGGCCATCGTGCGCGAGCTCGTCGAATACGGCGCGCTCGCCCCCGCCGATCCCGAGGCCCAGCCGTGGATGTTCAGCGCCGAGTGGATCGGGCGCATGCGCAAGGCGGCGCGCATCCGCGCGGATCTCGAGCTCGAGACGGAGGCGCTCGCGCTGGTGCTCTCGTACCTCGAGCGGATCGATCGGCTCGAGCAGGAGATCGCGCACCTCGGGGCG
>JADGRS010000023.1 GCA_017880705.1 Burkholderiales bacterium | reverse complement strand
GAGCGAGGGCGGGGAAAAGTTCGACCCGGGCGGCGGTGACGCGCGTCGGCACTCCGGTGACGATGCGTGGCGGCAGCGGCCCTTTTCACAACCACCTCGACGCCCTCTCGAACTTTTCCCCAAGCCCCACTCGGTGTTTCAAGCAGAGGCCATGTCAATGAGTCGATGCAGCTCGAACATGCACGACCATGCAAACAATAACGACGCCTCTCGATCAACCCCTGGCGAGGAAGGGTTGCGGTTCTTCTCGGGAGGGGGTGCCCCGCTCGCCGCAGAAGAGAAGAAGCGCAAGGAATTCGAGCGCAAATTGTAAGAAGCGAGATCTCTCCCCTAAGAGAAGCCGAGGTCCCCCGGGTCGAGAAGAACCGCCCCTTCCACGCCCGGTCGATCACCGAGGCCGCTCGCCCCCGGCCGATCACCGCGCTTGTGTACCTCCCCGCTCAGCGCACCGGCAGCGACATTCCGCGGATCGTGATCCGCTGGTCGATGCAGGAGATCTTGCCCCGCTGCGGGCCGGCGGGATTGATCTCGCCCGAGCTGTTCGGGAAGTTGTCGCGTCGATTGCCGTCGGAATTCGCGGTGCAGAACTTGTGTCCCGCGACAACCGGGCTCGTCGGCGTCTCGAGCGGGCCCGCGTTGCGAAGCTGCGTGGTGGCGTCGATCGGACTGCGGAACACCTCGATCGCCTGGCGGGAGGCGAACACGAAGATCACGGCGTTACGCTCGTTCGCGTCCGCCCAGACATTGCCGGCGTCGTCGAGCGCGATGCCGTCGACTCCTTCGAGGTAGGGATGGGCGAACCACACGTGGCCGAGGCAAAGGGTATTGGCGGTAAACGTGGTGTCGCAACCGGTGCTGATCACCGGCGTGCTGTCGGAACGCAAATGCACCCTCCAGAGGGCGCCGCGCGCCGTGTCGGCGACATACATGTTGTGGAAATGGTCGAATACCACGCCATTCGCCACCAGGGCCTGGCTGCCGAGCGCATCGGATGCGGTACGCGCAGGCACCGCTATGTGGCCCGGAGGCAACGTGCGCACGTCCCGGCCCACGTTAGTCACGCCCGACGGCGTCGTCACGTCGTTCGACATCGGCTGGATGCGGAAGGCCTCCGTCACGGTGCCTTGGGGCGAGATTTTCCAGATGCGGCCCAGTCCCGTGGTGCCGTCTCCCGTCCACAGGTTGCCGTTCCAGTCGAAGGCGAGGCCGTTGGTGCCCGGCACGCCGCTCGCGAACACGGTCGCCGTGGGAGGCGTTCCGGTCGCGCTCGGAGTGAAGCGCCAGATCTTGTCGGCGTTCGTGACGTAGAGCTGGCCGTCGGGGCCGAACGCGAGGCCGCTCGGCGAGCACGCGGGCGTTTGCGGCGGGATCATGCCGACGATGGTGAGGGCCGGAGCATCGATGCTTGTCCGATAGACGGGGCACGGATCCGTGGCCGCGAGGGCGCGTCCTGGGGTGTAGAGAAATCCTTGGTCATCGTTGGTGAGGCCCTCGATGGCCAGGGGCGTGGTGATGAGCGTCGTGACCGTGGCGGCATGGGAGTCGACGCTGTTGCCGTCGCCACCGTTGTCCGAATCGGCGTGGGCCATCGTGGCGCACGCTAGCATCGCGGAAAGGACCGATCGTTCCATCGTCTTCATGGCGGCTTCTCCTCGTGGATTCTTAATTTGCCTTGCGCTTTCGAAACATCGTGCGCCGGCGCGTATTCGTGTGCAACCCGATGCGGGACGTCCCGCATAGAGGAAAGCCGATCAGTCCTCGGCGGGCTTGTCCGGGACCGATTGCAGGCGACGAAGCCCACCCTCCACCGCCCGCAGCTCGATGATCTCGGCGTCCTGCGATGTCGCGCCGAGGTCCTTGAACTTGCGCGCCGATACCAGCACGCGGCTCTCGAATGACGCGATGGCCGAGTTGTAGCCGTCCTGCGCCGACTGCAAGCCCTTGCCGATCCTCGCGATGTGCTCCGCCATCACCGAGAGGCGCGCGTGCAGCTCCTGGCCGAGCTGGCTGATCTCGCGCGCGTTGTCGGCGATCGCCTCCTGCCGCCATCCATACGAAGCCGCTTTCAGCAGCGCCATGAGGGATGCCGGCTACGCGAGGAGCACGTTCTGGCCGAAGCCGCTGTCGAGGAGGTCCGGGTCGGCCTCGAGGGCGGCGCTGTAGAACGCCTCGCCGGGGATGAACATCACCACCACTTCCGGCGTGGGCTGGAACTGCTCCCAGTAGGACTTCTTCGCGAGCGCCTCGAGGTGGCGGCGCATGAGCTGCGCGTGCAGGAGGATCTTCACCTTGCGCAGCTCGTCGGTGGGGGCCTCGTGCGCCTCCATGTACGCCGTGATCGGCGCCTTGGAATCCACCACGATCTGGCGGCCTCCGGGCAGCTTCACGATGAGGTCCGGGCGCAGCTTCCCGTCGTCGCCCTCCGCCGACTGCTGCTCGACGAAGTCGCAGTGCAGCATCATGCCGGCCATCTCGACCACGCGGCGCAGCTGGATTTCCCCCCAGCGCCCGCGCACGTGGGGCTGGCGCAGCGCCTTCACGAGGTTGGTGGTCTCGTCGCGCAGCTGCGTCTGCACTTCCGCCATCTGCGTGAATTGCTGGCGGATCTCGCCATAGGCGTGCTCGCGCGCCTTCTCGAGCGCGCCGATCTTCTCATCGACCTTGTCGAGGGAGGCCTTTACCGGCGCAACCATCGCGTCGATGGCGATCTGGCGTTTCTCCAGGTCGCCCCTGGCACCCTGCTGGAATTCGGCGAGGGAGGCTTTCGCGAGATCGAGGAAGGATTGGTTGTTGCTCTTCAGCGCGTCGGCGGAGAGGGACTTGAAGCTGTTTTCCAGGGCGCGTTGCGCCTCGGTGATGAGCTTCAGCTTCTCCTGGGATTGCTGGCGCTCCTCCTCGAGGCGCGTCTGCAGCTCGGCCGCGCGCTCGCGGGCCCTGCTCGCCTCTTCGGTGAGCCGCGCGATCGCCTGCTCGCGCTCGCGGATGAGGCCGCGCAGCTCGTCGGCATTGCGCGCGCGCTCTTCCAGCGTGGCGCTGCGCTGCACCGCTTCGAGCAGTTGCCCGCGCAGCTGGATCGCATCGCGTTCGAGCTCCGCCGACTGCACGCCGCGGCGCATCGACTCCTCGCGCGCGGCGGCAAGCTGCGCTTCGAGCTCCACGACGCGCCTCTGCTCCTGCGCGGGGCGCGACCGGTTCCAGAGGTGCGCGGCGCTGAAGCCCGCGGCCGCGCAAACCAGGGCGATGAGAGTCAAGACAATCGTGCTGTCCATGCCGACATTCTAGACACTCCGAAGCTCATGGGGTGAGCTACCATGGCGCGCATGCCGGAGCTTCCCGACGTTTGCGTCTACCTGGAGGCCCTCGATCGGCGCGTGGTTGGGCAACGCCTCGAGAGCGTCCGGATCGCAAGCCCCTTCGTCCTTCGCTCCTACGATCCGCCGATCGGCGCGCTCGAAGGCCGGGAGGTGCGCGGGCTGCGGCGCATCGGCAAGCGGATCGTCCTCGAGTTCGGCGACGACCTTTTCCTCGTGATCCACCTGATGATCGCGGGACGATTGCGCTGGCGCACGCCCGGGCAAAAGCTCGGAATCAGCTCGAAGTTGATCCTCGCGACGTTCCAGTTTCCGGGCGGCGCGCTCTACTTCACCGAGGCGGGATCGAAGAAGCGCGCGTCGCTCTTCGTTGCACGCGGCGAGGCGGGGCTGCGCGCGCTCGATCCGGGCGGCATCGAGCCGCTCCAGGCGACGCGCGAGGAATTCGCCGCGGCGCTGCAACGGGAAAACCACACGCTCAAGCGCTCGCTCACCGATCCGCATCTGTTCAGCGGCATCGGCAACGCCTACTCCGACGAGATCCTCCATGCGGCGGGGCTCTCGCCGCTGAAGCATTCACGTTCGCTCTCCGCCGAAGAAAGGACCCGCCTCCACGAGGCGGCGCGAAAGACACTGGAGGACTGGATCGCGCGCCTGCGCATCGACGCCGGCGAAGGCTTTCCCGAGAAGGTGACGGCGTTCCACGAAGGGATGGCGGTGCACGGGCGGTTCGGGAAGCCATGCCCCGTCTGCGGATCGCCCGTGCAGCGAATCGTCTACGCCGAGAACGAGTGCAACTACTGCGCGACCTGCCAGACCGGCGGCAAGCTCCTCGCGGACCGGTCGCTGTCGAGGCTATTGAAGGACGGCTGGCCGAAATCGATCGATGACCTGTAGCGGTCGTTCGCTTGCCCGGATTCCCGCCTTCGCGGGAATGACCTCACGCCGCTTTTTCGTCGCGCGCGGCGCGCTTGCGGTCGTGCTCCGAGAGGAAGCGCTTGCGAAGGCGGATCGACTTGGGCGTGACTTCGACGAGCTCGTCATCCTCGATGAACTCCACCGCGGACTCGAGCGTGAGCTGGATCGGGGGCGTGAGCAACACGTTCTCGTCCTTCATCGCGGCGCGCACGTTGGTGAGCTTCTTGCCCTTCACCGGATTCACGATGAGGTCGTTGTCGCGGCTATGGATACCGATCACCATGCCGACGTACACGCGCTCGCCCGGAGAGACGAACATCCGCCCGCGATCTTCGAGGTTGAAGAGCGCGAAGGCGACCGCGTCGCCCTGCTCCGAGGAGATCAGCACGCCGTTCCTGCGCGACGGCAGCTCGCCCTTCACCGGCGCATACTTTTCGAACACGTGGCTCTTGATGCCGGTGCCGCGCGTGAGCGTCATGAACTCCATGTGGAAGCCGATGAGTCCGCGTGCCGGGATGCTGTAGTCGAGGCGCACGCGCCCCTTGCCGTCCGGCACCATGTCGGTCAGCTCGCCGCCGCGACGCCCGAGTTCCTCCATGATCCGGCCCTGGTTGTCGGAATCGACGTCGACCGTGAGCGTCTCCCACGGCTCCATGCGAACTCCGTCGATCTCCTTGGCAACCACGCGCGGCTTGCCGACCGCGACCTCGTAGCCTTCGCGGCGCATGTTCTCGATGAGGATCGTCAGGTGCAATTCGCCGCGGCCCGAGACGCGGAAGACGTCGGCGTCTCCGGTCTCCTCGACGCGCAACGCGACGTTAGCGAGGAGCTCCCGGTCGAGGCGCTCCCGAAGCTGGCGGCTGGTCACGTACTTGCCTTCCTGCCCCGCGTAGGGCGAGGTGTTCACCTGGAAGTTCATGGTGAGCGTGGGCTCGTCGACACCGACCATCGGCAGGCCTTCGGGCACGAGAGGATCGGCGAACGTGGTCCCGATCGCGAAATCCTCGATCCCCGTAACGGAGACGATCTCGCCCGCCGACGCCACCGGGGTCTCGACCTTTTCGAGGCCCTGGAAGGTATGAAGCAATCCGATCTTGGCTTTCCGGATGAACTTGTCGCCCGACATGATGGCGACCTCCTGCCCCTTCTTGATCGAGCCGCGCCGGATGCGGCCGACGGCGATCCGTCCGAGGAAGCTCGAGTAGTCCACCGCCGCGATCTGCATCTGGAGCGGGCCCTCGGGATCGCCAACCGGTTCGGGAACATATTTCAGCACCGCGTCGAATAGCGGGCGCATGTCGGTGCCGACGTCGTCCACCTTCGTCGACGCCCAGCCGTTCAACGCCGAGGCGTAGATCACGGGAAAGTCGAGCTGGTCCTCGGTGGCGCCGAGCTTGTCCATCAGGTCGAAGGTCTGGTCCACGACCCAGTCGGAGCGCGCGCTCTCGCGATCGACCTTGTTCACCACGAGAATCGGCTTCAGGCCCTGCGCGAGCGCCTTGCGCGTCACGAAGCGCGTCTGCGGCATGGGGCCCTCGACGGCGTCCACGAGGAGCAGCACGCCATCGACCATCGACAGCACGCGCTCGACCTCACCGCCGAAATCCGCGTGGCCGGGCGTGTCGACAATGTTGATGTGAACGCCGTGATAATCCACCGCGGTGTTCTTCGCGAGGATGGTGATGCCGCGCTCGCGTTCGATGTCGCCCGAGTCCATCACCCGTTCGATGAGGTGCTGGTGCTTGGCGAACGTACCCGCCTGTTGCAGGAGCTTGTCGACGAGCGTGGTCTTGCCGTGATCGACGTGCGCGATGATGGCGATGTTGCGGAGGGGGCGGCGCATTAAAAGTCCAAAAATTCAAGGTTATTCAATATTTTAGCATACCGGAATGCTGCGGCGCATCAATTATTTCATTCGCCGCCCGATGGGACACCGATGAGCTATCGCGGCATGGGAGAATCCGCTTCCTGCGCCTGCAAACTGCTCTCCGATGAAGCTTGCGTTGAAGATCGACGTCGACACGTTTCGCGGAACCCGCGAAGGCATCCCCATGCTCATCGACATTCTGAAGCGTCACCGCGCCGGCGGGACATTTTTATTTTCTCTCGGACCCGACCACACCGGCCGCGCCATCAAGCGAGCGCTCCGGCCCGGCTTCATGAAGAAAGTGAGCCGCACGTCGGTCGTCGAGCACTACGGATACAAGACGCTCATGTACGGGACCGTGCTTCCGGGGCCCGACATCGGCAGGCGCTGCGCGTCGATCCTTCGCACGGTGCGCGACGAAGGCTTCGAGGTCGGCATCCATACCTGGGATCACGTGAAGTGGCAGGACGGTGTCGCGTCCGCGAACGAGAGGTGGACCGGTTGGCAGATGGCGCTGGCGTGCCAGCGTTTCCGGGAGATCTTCGGCGTGGATGCCGCGGTCCATGGCGCGGCGGGCTGGCAGATGAATGTTCACGCCTACCGTCGCACGCAGTCGTTGGGCTTCCGCTACGCATCGGACACTCGCGGCACGCACCCCTTCATTCCCGTGGTTCGCGCGGAGATCGTGGCGTGCCCGCAATTCCCGACGACGCTTCCCACGCTGGACGAGCTCATCGGGCTCGACGGCGTCACCGCGGGCAATGTAGCCGATGCGTTGCTCGATCGCACCGCGGATCGGCGCGATCATGTGTTCACGCTGCACGCCGAGCTCGAAGGCATGAAGCTCGCGAACGTCTTCGAAAAGCTCGTCGAGGGATGGAAAGCGCAGGGCTACGAGCTCACCGCGATGCGCGAGCTGGTGGGCGCCGCCGATGTGGCCAAGCTGCCCCTGCACACGGTCGTGGACGCCGCCCTGCCGGGGCGTTCGGGCACGCTGGCGTCCCAGGGCCCGGCCTTTCTGGCAGAAGAATCATTCCCATAGCTTGCGTTTTTCAGGAATCTGTTTACCATGGGTTGTGGTTATGACGCACCTCGCCTCATGATGGGCCTAGCCGGACGCCGGAATGATCGATAGATCGGTCCTTCCCGATTTCGAGCTTCCTGCTACCGGCAACCAGCGTTTCCAGCTTTCGGCCTTCAAGCGCCACCCCTTCGTCCTCTACTTCTATCCGCGCGACGACACGCCCGGGTGCACCGACGAAGGCCGGCAATTCCGCGACCTCCACGCCAAATTCGTCAACGCGCGCGTGCCCGTGTTCGGGGTCTCGCGCGACACGATCGCTTCCCACGAGAAGTTCAAGCAGAAGATGTCCTTTCCCTTCGAGCTCCTTTCGGATCCCGACGAGAAGGTCTGCGCGATCTTCGCCGTAATGAAGATGAAGAACATGTACGGACGGCAAGTCCGGGGCATCGAGCGCAGCACCTTCGTGATCGACCGCGAAGGCCGCATCGCCAAGGCGTGGCGCGGGGTGAAGGTGCCCGGCCACGCGCAGGAAGTGCTCGATTTCATCCGCTCGGCGCCGCTCTAGACGTCTTTTCCACCACGCCCCCACGAACTGATGCCCAACGATCCCCTGAGAGACTCTCCCGCGCGCAACGTCGGGGAAGAGACATCCGGCTTCGCCTCGCCTTCGGAGGTGCCCATGCAACGCAGACGTGAACGTGAAGGCCCGCGGCCGCAGAAGAGCGTCGCGGCCACCAAGCTTTTCGTGCTGGACACGAACGTGCTGATGCACGATCCGACGAGCCTCTTCCGCTTCGAGGAGCACGACGTGTTCCTGCCGATGGTGACGCTGGAGGAGCTCGACGACCACAAGAAAGGCATGAGCGAGGTCGCCAGGAACGCCCGGCAGGCGAGCCGCTTCCTCGACGAGATCGTCTCTCAGGGCGGCGACATCGAGAAGGGCTACTCCCTCAAGACCCGGGGCGGCCAGGAGGCCGGCGGGTCCCTCTTCCTGCAGACGCACTCGGTGAGCGTCGAGATTCCCGAGTCGGTGGCCTCGCAGAAGGCCGACAACGTGATTCTCGGCGTGGCGATGCACCTGAAGCAGAAGTATCCGAAGCGCGAGGTGGTCCTGGTTTCCAAGGACATCAACATGCGCATCAAGGCGCATGCCATCGGCATTCCCGCCGAGGACTACTTCAACGACAAGGTCCTCGAGGACACGGATCTCCTCTACACGGGGATACTCCAGCTCCCCGAGGATTTCTGGGACAAGCACGGCAAGGATGTGGAGAGCTGGCAGGAGCACGGCCGCACGCTCTATCGCGTGAAGGGACCGCTCGTGCCCTCGCTACTCGTGAACGAGTTCGTCTTCCACGAGGGCGACCGCCCCTTCCTCGCGATCGTGAAGGAGCTGCGCGGCAAGACCGCGGTCCTGCAGACGCTGAAGGACTTCTCGCATCACAAGAACAACGTGTGGGGCATCACGGCGCGCAACCGCGAGCAGAACTTCGCGTTGAACCTGCTGATGGATCCCGAGGTCGACTTCGTGACGCTCCTCGGCCAGGCGGGCAGTGGCAAGACGCTCCTCACGCTCGCGGCGGGTCTCATGCAGACGCTCGACTTCAAGGTCTACAGCGAGATCATCATGACGCGGGTGACCGTGCCCGTCGGCGAGGACATCGGCTTCCTCCCCGGCACCGAGGAAGAGAAGATGACGCCATGGATGGGCGCCCTCGAGGACAATCTCGACGTGCTGATGCGCACCGACGACGAGGCGGGCGACTGGGGACGTGCCGCTACGGCTGACCTGATCCGTAACCGCATCAAAGTGAAGAGCCTGAACTTCATGCGCGGGCGCACCTTCATCAACAAGTACCTCATCATCGACGAGGCGCAGAACCTCACGCCCAAGCAGATGAAGACCCTCATCACGCGCGCGGGGCCCGGCACGAAGGTCGTCTGCCTCGGCAACATCGCCCAGATCGACACGCCCTACCTCACCGAGGGCTCGTCCGGCATGACCTACGTGGTGGACCGCTTCAAGGGCTGGAGCCACAGCGGCCACGTGACGCTCATGCGCGGCGAACGCTCGCGCCTCGCGGATCACGCCTCGGAAATCCTCTGACGGTCACTCCCGTCGCGGGCTGACCTGCTCGGGAACGCTGCCCTCCAGCCCCTCGATGAGGAGCCGCACCCGCGCCCGCGCCTTCTGCGTCACGCATCCGGGCAAGTGGGCGAGAAGCGTCTCGAGCTGGCGGATCCTCTCCTCGGGCGCGAGGCCCCGCTCGGACGCCGCGGCGACGTGCGCGAGGGCCCCGAGAATCCGCTCGCGTTCCTGCGAAAGGCCCGTCATCCGCGCGTCGCGAAGGGGTGCGGGCCATCCGGACATCGCGATCTCCTTCTCGACCGCGGCGAGGCGCCTTCGCATGCGCAGGCGAATGTTGCGTAGCGCGGGGCACAGGTCGTGAACCGGGGCGACACCGGGCGCAATCATCGTGTCAGGCATTCGAATCCTCTCGGGTCAGGGAGCGAGAAGGCAACGCGGCGCTCGGCGCGTCGAGCTCGCGGCCGAAGTTCGCATTGAGGTAGTAGTCCATGTTCGCCTTGGTGTAGGGCGGATCGCCCGGATACCGGAAGATGAGCCGGACCACCGCGGCGTGAAGGCCGCGGTCCGAGTCGGCGCCCCGCTCGCGGAGGTAGTTCGCGGCATAGCGGCCCACGTCCCAGGACTCTGTCCAGGACACGTAGATCCTTTCGATGGGGCTATCCGCCGGCGTGGCGGAGGGAGCCCGGCGCACCGGGCTCCGTTCGTCATTCGCCACCGGCTTGCGACGAGTCGCTGAGCGACGCGAGGATGTCCGGGGCGCTGGACGGCCCTTCGAGCGAGGCACATCCGGAGACGACGAGCGCGGCGGCGATCGCGGCGCTTGCAAGGGCGGACTTGAGATTCATGGCGGGACTCCTTGGGTTGGGATTCGATCGGTGACGCGATCGCATCCTCTCCCCGCCGGTCCGGCACGGTCCTTTAACCTCCGTAAAACAATCCTTAAATCTTCTTAAATCGCGGATTCTTCGCCCGAAAGAGGCGATCTAGGCCACCAGCCGGTATCCCACCGCAGTTTCGGTGAGCAGGTGGCGTGGCTGCGCCGGGTCGTCCTCGAGCTTCTGCCGCAGGTGTCCCATGTAGACGCGCACGTAATGATGGTGCTCGATGCCCGCCGGCCCCCACACTTCGCGAAGGATGTGGCGATGGGTGAGGACCTTGCCCACGTTCGCGATCAGCAGCGAGAGCAGGCGGAACTCGACCGGCGTGAGGTGCACCGCTTCGCCCTTTCGCTTCACGGTGCGCGACTCGGTGTCCACCTCGACCTCGCCGAAGTGGAACACCGGCGATGCCGACCCGGGCGGATGATGGCGGCGGCGAAGCGTCGCGCGCACGCGCGCGAGGAGCTCCCCCACGCCGAACGGCTTCGTGAGGTAGTCGTCGGCGCCCGCGTCGAGCGCCTCGATCTTGTCGCTCTCCCCCATGCGCGCGGAGAGCACGATCACCGGCAACGCGGACCAGCCGCGCAGCTCGCGAATGAAAGTGACGCCGTCGCCGTCGGGCAGACCCAGGTCGAGGATGAGAAGGTCGGGCTTGCGGGTGCCCGCGTCGATGAGGCCCTGCTTCATCGTGCCGGTCTCGTGCACGGTCCAGCCTTCGGCCTCGAGCGCGGTGCGCACGAAGCGTCGGATCTGCGGCTCGTCCTCCACCAACAGCGCGACGGGCGTCGGCGCGTTCACGCTGACGCGGCCTTCACGTCGGGCGGATTGCCCAGGGGGAGAGTGAAGACGAAGCGCGCGCCCTTTGCACGGCCCGTCTCGGCATGGATGCGCCCCTTGTGGGCCTCGACGATCGCGCGGCAGATGGCCAGGCCGAGCCCGACGCCGGGCGTGGCGGTCTCCTTCTCGCCGCGCGCGAACTTCTCGAATATCGCCTCTTCCTTTCCCGTGGGAACGCCCGGGCCATCGTCGGCAATACTCACCTCGAGGTCGCCGCCCGACGTCCTCGCGGACACCGTGACCCGTGAATCGGCCGGCGTGTACTTCGAGACATTCTCCAGGAGATTCACCAGCACGCGCTCGATGAGGACCGCGTCCATGCTCACGAGCGGCAGGTCGGGCGGCAGCTCGACCGCGACGCGGCGATCGCCAAGGGCGGGGCGAATCGCGCGAAGGGCGCTGCCGATCACCTCCTCCAACGGATGCCAGTCGAGGTTCAGGCGGACTTCCCCGCTCTGGATGCGCGCCATGTCGAGGAGATTGTTCACGAGCGCGATGAGGCGCCTCACCTCTTCGCCGATCGTGCGCGCGATATCGGCCTGCTGCGCCGAGAGCGCCGGCTGCGTGAGCGCCATCGATTCCGAGAGCCCCAGCAGCACCGCGAGCGGCGTGCGCAGGTCGTGCGAGAGCGCGGAGAGCAGCGAGTTGCGCAGGCGCTCGCTCTCGATCTTGATGAGCGCGTCCTGCGCGACATCCACGTAATGCACTCGCTCGAGCGCGATCGCCGTGAGCGCGGCGAAAGTCTCGTACTGGCGCATCTGCTCGGGAATCATCAGGTCGCGGCTCCTCTCGGGGCGGATCGCGAGCACCCCGCGCGTTCGCATCGGCGCCTTGAGCGGCAGGAAGAGGAAGTCGTTCGCGGGAAGCGTGTCCGTCCCGGCCCCGGCGGGCTCGGCGCGATCGTACGACCACTGCGCCGCCGCGACGTCGACCGGATTGCGCATGCCTCGAGCCGTCGGAGAGGCGAGTCGCTCGCCTTCGTCGGGCACGAGGATGCTCACGTTCGCGCGGAAGGTGCGCGACATGAAGTCTTCCGCGACCTCGATCACCTGCCCGGTGGTGAGAAGTCCCGACAGCTCGCGCGCAAACTCGTACAAGGTGCGCGCGCGTTCCTCGCGATGGCCGGCCACGCGCGCCTGGAAGCGCACGCCGGCCGTGAGCTGCCCCGTGACGAGCCCCACCGCGAGCATCACCGCGAAGGTGAGGAGATACTGCACGTCGGTTACCGCGAACGAGAAGCGCGGCGGCACGAAGAAGAAGTCGAATGCCAGCACGTTGACCACCGCCGCCAGCACTGCGGGCCCGCGACCCCATCTCGCGCCCACGAGCACCACGGTGAGGAGAAACACCATCACGATGTTGGCAAGGTCGAAGTAGCGGTGAAGTATCGCCGCGCTCGCCGTGGTTGCGACGCACGCGAGCATCGTCCAGAGGTAGCGGGCGCGGCGCTCGCCCGCCTTCGGGCTCGGTTCGGCGGGCGCGATCGCAGGCCTCGCGGGCAGGGGCGTTCCCGATTCGCGCGCGCCACGGCCGATCTCGAGCACGTCGAGCGTGTCTTCCGCGGCGGCGATCGCATCGCTCATGGTCCGCCGCCAGGGCAGCCGTCGCGTCGGGCCGCGCCCCACCACGACCGTGCCGAAGTTCCCGGCACGCGCGTGGTCGACGATCTCCTGGCAGACGTCGCCGCCCGTGAGGATCGCGGTATGGGCGCCCAGGTCCTGCGCGAGCTTCAGCACGCGCAGGATGCGCTCGCGCTTCTCGGGAAGCAGCCGCTGCAGCAGCGGCGTCTCGACGTATACCGCCGACCATTCCACGCCGAGCTGTCCCGCCATGCGCGCGGCGCTGCGCACGACGTGCTCCGACCCCGGATCGGGGCCGGTGCAACACAGCAGGCGCGGCTGCGTCTTCCAAACGCCTCCGATCGCCTTGTCGGCGCGATACTCCTGCACGGCGCCCTCGACCACGTCCGCAGTGCGGCGCAGTGCCAGCTCGCGCAGGGCCATGAGGTTGCCCTTGCGGAAGAAATTACCCGCGGCGCGCTCCGCCTGCTCGGGCATGTAGACCTTGCCCTCCTTCAATCGCGCGAGCAGCTCCTCGGCGGGAATGTCCACGAGGACGACATCGTCGGCATCGTCGAAGAAGGTATCCGGAACCGTCTCCCAGACCTTGACGCCGGTGATCCCGCCCACGACGTCGTTCAGGCTTTCCAGGTGCTGGACGTTGAGCGTGGTGAAGACGTCCACGCCATTGGAGAGGAGCTCGTCGATGTCCTGCCAGCGCTTCGGATGCCGCGAGCCGGGCGCATTGGTGTGCGCGAGCTCGTCGACGAGAATGAGCTGCGGCCGGCGCGCGAGGGCCGCGTCGATGTCGAACTCCGTGAGCGTGCGGTCCTTGTGGTCGATCTCCTTGCGGGGAAGGGGCTCGAGTCCCTCGACGAGCGCGGCGGTCTCGCCGCGCCCGTGCGTTTCCACGATGCCCACCACGACATCCCGGCCCTCGTCGCGCATGCGCCGCGCGGCGAGCAGCATCGCGTACGTCTTTCCGACGCCGGCCGAGGACCCGAAGAAGATCTTCAGCCGTCCGCGCACGGCCCCCAGCTCCTCGCGCTTCACGCGGGCCAGCAGGGCGTCGGGATCGGGGCGTGTCTCGGCCATGGCGCGGATTCTAGGCGCTTTTTATCGCGCGTTGATCCGCGGGCGTCTCCTTTTTACGAAATATTGATATGCGGCAACCCATACTTCCTGCATGGACTTCCAATGGACTGCTTTCGTGGAGCTGCTTCGCATCCTGGCTCTCGTCTATTTCTTCGCGATGGCTCTTTACCTCGCGGTGAGATGCATGGACGTGGCGCTCGGGTTCGAGGACTTCCAGGACTGGACATGACGCTGCTCTACAAGCTCCTCATGGTCCTGGTGCTCTACGTCGGTGTCCTTTGCGTAGGCATCCTGCTCGTGCATTTCATGCAAGAACGAAAGAAACGACGTCACTGAATCGAAGGGAATCACATGGACGACATCATCTTCCTCGCCGTCACGACCGGTTTCTTCGCCGCGACCGTCCTGCTGGTCGTCGGCTTCGAGCGCCTGCGCAAGCCCTGATCCGGAGCCTCCCATGAACCTCGTCTACATCCTCGGCGCCGTCTATTGCGCGGTGATCTTCGTCTACCTCGTCTACGCGCTCTTCGCGCCGGAGAAATTCTGATGGGCGCCAACGGCTACCTGCAGCTCGGCTTCTACGTCGTCGTCCTGCTTGCGCTCGCCAAGCCCCTCGGGGCCTACATGGCGCGCATCTACCAGGGCGAGCCCGCGTTCCTGAATCGCGTCGGCGCGCCCTTCGAGCGCCTGCTCTATCGTGTCTCGGGCGTCGACCCCGCGCGGGAGATGCGCTGGACCGAGTACGCGATCGCGATGCTCGTCTTTAACTTCCTGGGCTTCCTCGCCGTGTATGCGCTGCAGCGCTTCCAGGCCGTGCTGCCCCTGAATCCCCAGGGCTTCGCCGCGGTTTCGCCGGATTCGTCCTTCAACACGGCGACCAGCTTCATCACCAACACCAACTGGCAGGGCTACGGCGGCGAGTCGACGATGAGCTATCTCACGCAGATGCTCGCCCTCACCGTGCAGAACTTCGTCTCTGCGGCGAGCGGCATGGCCACGCTCGTCGCGTTCGCTCGCGGATTTTCGCGCAAGAGCGCGCAGACGATCGGCAACTTCTGGGTCGACATGACGCGCAGCACGCTCTACATCCTGCTGCCCCTTTCGCTCGTCCTCGCGGTCGCGCTGGTGAGCCAGGGCATGCCGCAGACCTTCTCGGCCTATCCCACGGTGCCGACCGTGGAATCGACCGAATACGACAATCCGAAGCTCGACCAGGCCGGGCAGCCCGTGAAGGACGACAAGGGCAATCCCGTCACGGAAAAGGCCACGATGAAGGACCAGTCGATCGCGGTGGGGCCGGTCGCCTCGCAGGTCGCGATCAAGCAGCTCGGAACCAACGGCGGCGGCTTCTTCAACGTGAATTCCGCGCATCCTTTCGAGAATCCGACGCCGCTCGCGAACTTCCTCGAGGTGCTCTCGATCCTCGTGATATCGGCGGCGCTTTGTTACACCTTCGGCGTACTAGTAGGCGACACGCGGCAGGGTTGGGCGTTGCTCGCGACGATGACGATTCTCTTCGTCGTGATGCTCGCGGTATGCGTCGGCGCGGAGCAATCCGGCAATCCAGCGCTCACGAAGGCCGGTGCCGACCAGGTTGGCTCCGCCACGCAGCCCGGCGGAAACATGGAAGGAAAGGAGGTGCGCTTCGGCATCACCAACTCGGCGCTGTGGGCGACCGCGACGACTGCGGCCTCCAACGGCTCGGTGAACTCGATGCACGACTCCTTCACGCCGCTGGGCGGCCTGGTGCCGATGTGGCTCATCCAGTTCCAGGAAGTCATCTACGGCGGCGTGGGCTCGGGGCTGTATGGCATGCTCGTATTCGCGATCATCGCGGTCTTCGTGGCCGGTCTCATGATCGGGCGCACGCCCGAGTACCTCGGCAAGAAGATCGAGTCGTTCGAGATGAAGATGGCTGCGGTGACGATCCTCGTGCCTCCCCTGGTGGTCCTCGTGGGAACCGCGATCGCGGTGATGGTCGAGCCGGGCAAGGCGGGCGTAGCCAATCCGGGCGCGCACGGCTTCTCCGAGATCCTCTACGCGTTCTCCTCCGCCAGCAACAACAACGGCAGCGCCTTCGCGGGACTTTCCGCCAACACGCCCTTCTACAACACCGCGCTCGGCATCGTGATGATCGTCTCGCGCTACTGGCTCGCGGTGGCTACGCTCGCCATCGCCGGGGCGTTCGCCGCGAAGAAGACGGTCCCGCCGGGGCTGGGAACGCTTCCCACGCATACGCCGCTTTTCATCGTGCTGCTCGCGAGCACGGTGGTCGTGGTCGGCGCGCTGACGTTCGTTCCCGCGCTCGCCCTGGGACCGATCGTCGAGCACCTCATGATGGTCGCGACGAAGTGACGCAGGAACCCACTGGAGCAAACCGATGAGCTCGCAAGCCATTTCCCCCACGCCGGTCCCGCACGACCTGCGCCGCCGCCTGGTCACGAAGTCCATCATGCGGCAGGCGCTGATCGACTCGTTCGTGAAGCTCCTGCCCCAGCACCAGTGGCGCA
>JADGRS010000254.1 GCA_017880705.1 Burkholderiales bacterium | reverse complement strand
GGGAGATGCGGGGATCGTCGGGACCGATCGCCAATTCGCCGTGGGGTCGTTCTTCTCGTCGCCCCTCGTGGCCGGGGGCGCGATCTACGTGGGCAGCACCGACGGCAACCTGTACGCGCTGGAGTAGGCGCAAGAAGACCGCGATCCGCCTTGACATCAGATGTTTGATGTAATAGCATCTGATGCATGAGAACCACTCTCGACATCGCCGACGACGTGCTGCAGGCGGCCAAGGAGCGCGCGCGCCGCGAGAACAAGACGGCCGGCGAGGTGATCTCCGAGCTCGCGCGCAGCGCGCTGACGGCGGCTCCCTCGGCGCAACGGGCGAACGAGCCGCGGGCGCACTACGGCCTGCGGCCCTTTCCGAAGCGCGGCGGCATCGTCACGAACGAATTGATCGACGGGCTGCGGGAAGACGACGCGTACTGATGCGATCGCTGCTCGACGTGAACGTGCTGATCGCGCTGCTCGACGCCGATCATTCGCTACACGCGCCGGCGATGCGATGGTTCGCCGACAATGCGAAAGCAGGCTGGGCCTCCTGTCCGATCACGCAAAACGGATGCGTGCGGGTGATGTCGCATTCGAGCTATCCGAATGCGCTGCCGGTTCGCGCGATCGTCGAGCGCCTGGCGGAGGCGACGTCGAACGCGTCGCACGCATTCTGGGCCGATGACGTGAGCATCCTGGATCAGCGTGCGGTAGATCCCGGCCGTGTGCACGGGCCACGACAAGTCACCGATCTGTACCTGCTTGCGCTCGCGGTCAGGAACCGCGGGCGGCTGGCGACGTTCGATCGGTCGATCCCCCTGGACGCGGTCCGCGGCGCGGAGAAGAAGCACGTGCTCGTGCTTTAGACCCGGTCGAGCGCTACGCCGGCCGCTTGCCGCCCATCGCCGCGGCAAAGCGCCGCATCGTGGGCGAAAGCGCATCGCGCGCGATGCGCACGTCGATGAGCTGGAAGACGCCGCGACTTTTCGCGGCCTCATCGAGCGCGTGCGCGAGCTGCGCGCGCGTGCTGACGCGATAGCCGCGCCCTCCGAGCGCGTTCGCGAGCGCCGCGAAGTCCCACTCGCCGATATCCGTGTAGCGCGCGTCGGGACGGAACGCCGAGAGCATTCCCCAGCTCGCGTTGTTCATCACGACGACGATCGGATCGAGGCCGTAGCGGCGGCAGTGGCCGAGCTCCATGCCCGTCATCTGGAACGCGCCGTCGCCGACGATCGCGAGCGGGCGCCGTCCGGTCGCGACCTGGACACCGATCGCGGCGGGAACGGCGAATCCCATGGTCGCGTAATACCCGGGCGCGACATGGTCGGTGTGCACGAGGTCCATCGCGGTGAAGAGGCAATCGCCGATGTCGGCCGCCACCGGGTAGCGGCCGTGGGCTTCCATGAGGTCGTTGATCGCCGCGGCCACGTCGAGCGGCACGATCGGCGCCTCGTCATGCGGCATCGAACGCGGTGGCGAGTGCGATTCCACGCGTTTGGCCGAGGCGAGCGGGCGCGCGATCCCCTCGAGGGCGGCGACCAGCGCGTCGAGAGGAATGTCGGGATAGGTGTGGTGCGAGAGGGTGACGTGCGTGTCGAGCGCCTGGATCGTGTGCCTCATGTCGATGCGCCCGCGCGATACGCCGAAGTTCGTGTCCGAGAGGATTTCTCCAAGGAGGAAGAGGCCGTCGGAATCCTCCACGAGCGCGCTCACCTCCGGATCGCCCGCGAGTCCGAGATACGTTCCCACGAGAGGCGCGTCGGTGTCGGTGAGAAGCCCGCGCCCGAGGAAGCTCGTCACCACGGGGATGCGCAGCGTGCGCGCCAGGCGAGCCACGCGCTCCTCGAGCCCGAAGCGGCGCACCTCGACTCCCACCATCAGCACCGGCTGCTTCGCCCGCGCGAGGCGCTCGAGGATTTCCTTCGCGCACGCCTCGAGCGCCTCCGCATCCGGCGCGATGGCGGGCAGCGGCGTCACCGATGCCGAGGGCGCATCGACGACGTCGCTCGGAAGCTCGATGTATACGGGTCGCGCCCAACGCCGCGCGCTCGAGAGCACGCGCGCGATCGATGCGGCAGCGGTCGCGGGGTCGTCGAGGCGCGCCTGGTCGCAGGTGATCTCGCTGTAGATGTTGAACTGCGATTCGGGCCGCCGCGCTTCGTGGTGCACGAGGAGCCCGCTCGCGCGCGCCGCGCGTCCCGGCGCGCCCGAGATCACCACGACGGGGGACTTCTCGGCATAGGCGCAGGCGATGGGATTGACGACGTTGAGCGCACCCGCGCCATACGTGACGGCGACCACCGCGGGTGCGCCGCGCATGCGCGCGCACGCGTCGGCCGCGAAGCCGAGCGAGGGCTCGTTGGAGAGCGTGTACAGCGGAAGGAGCGGCATGCGCTCGATCGCGTCGAAGAACGGCAGGGCGAAATCGCCCGGGATGCCGAAGATCTCGCGGGCGCCGTGGGCGTGGAGCGCCTCGATGAGAACGCCACCCACGGTGGTCTTGATGGGCATGTCAAGGTCGCCTAGTTCAGCGCCCCGAACTTCGCGTCCCGAAGCCCCACCAGCACCGCCTCCCCGCTCGCCGCGTCGAGCCGGAACTCTCCATACCGGGCCGCGGCGTAGCGGCTGTCGGTGCCCTCCTCGAAGAAGTACGCGTTCGTGCCGAGCCAGACCGCGCCCTTGCGAAGGCGATAGCGGATCCTGAGGTTCGACGCCGCGCCGGGCTTGGCGAGGCTCGCGACGCGCTTCTCGTCGAGGGCGATGTTCGCGAAGCCGGTCTGGCCTTCGCCGAGCACCGGGTTGACCGGCGCCCCGGAATGCAGGCTCGCCTCGATTTCCTGGGCGAGGCGAAAGCGCAGCGCCATGTAGTCGCCCTGCATGAGCGAGCGCGGATCGCGCGGCGCGAGGTCGAGGTACACGATCTCGCCGTTGTGCCTGATGCCCTCCTTCCCCATGATCGAGACGTTGATCGCCGCGAGGACGATCGCGGCTCCGAGGAGGATCAACGCGCGCGTGATGTTCATCGCGGCCGCGCCCGCTTCAGGAAATGCGCCGCGGCCAGCAGCGCCGCGCCCATGGCCAGCATCGTCAACGACTTGATCATGAGCGTCGTGCCCATCGCGTAGTAGAAGTGCGAGGCGTGCAGCAGCGCCGCCGCTACGCACACGCCCATGAGGCCGCGATTGCCCAATGCGAAAGCGCCGGCGAGCGCGCCGAGGGCCGAGAGCGCCGAGAGAAACGGCCAGAGCGCGAGCCAGTTTCCGCGTGCACGAGCGCCCATGTCCCAGCTCAGGGTATCGAGCGGGTACGAGATGAGCGTCGCCACCGCGAGTCCGGCGACGAGCCCGACCGTGACCGGCCGCAACAACGCCTGCCAGCCCGCGGCGATCCACTGGGCCTCGGTGCGGATCAGCGCGTAGAGCTTCGCGCCCACGGGCAGCCACGCGATGGCGAAGCCCAGCAGCACCAGCCCGAGCGAGGGCGGCAATTGTGAATTGCGGCCGGGCTCGTCCCACAGGGTGTAGCGCACAGCGATCGCCCACGCCGTGCAGGCGAAGAGCGTCGACATCGTGCGGTGCAGGCGGTTGGGCATCGCGAGGACCAGCAGCGCCTGCATCACCAGCGCGATCGCGGCAATGCCGGCGAGGCTGTCCCGGCCCTTGAAGAAGAGCTGGTGGATGCCGTAGAGCGCCGCGAACTGCCCCGCGATCGAAAGCGCGAGCGCGAGCTGCGAGACGAACGCGCCCTCGCGATCGGCCATGAACAATCCCCAGGCCGCGCCGAAGAGCACGACGCCGACCACGAGCCCGCTGCCGGCCGAATCGGGCTTGAACAGCAGGAAGACGAAGACCAGCGCGAAGATGCCGGCGAACCATCCGGCCGTTCCCAGGAGGAGGCCGATGTACCACGGGCGGTCGCCCGCCGTGACTGCGCCCTCGGCAATCGCAGTTTCCGTCGTCACCAGGCCGCGGGCACGCAGCTCCTTCACCAGGTCGTGCGCGGTGCGGATCATGGGCTCGCTCCGGCGGCTTCGCTCTCGCTGCGCCAGGCCCGCACCCAGCGCATCAGCAGGAAGCCCGCGATCGTCGAGCTGGCGATGAGCCACATCGATATCACGAAGAAGTCGCCCAGGTCGTTCAGCTTGATGTTGTGGACCAGGAACGTGGTCGAGACGGCGATCGCGCTCGCGGCGATCAGCGCCAGCGGATACACGTCGATGCGCCTTTGCACCGTCGCGATGCCGATGAGCGCACACGCGACGGCGAAGATCGCGACCACGTCGAGGCCGTGGCGCGGCGGCAGGGCCCCGTGCGAGAAGAAGATGCCCGTTTGCGTGATGCCGACGATGCAGGCGAAGGTGCCGAAGAGGAACCCGCAGGTCGCGAGCATGCGCGCGAGCCAGTGGGGCGCGTGCTCCGCGAATCGCGTGCGGGCCAGATACAGGAAGGCGGCCGCCCCGGCGAGATCGACGAAGCCCGACATCAGGAGAAGCATCGGCCGGTCGATGCCCCAGCGATCGAGCCACAGCCACATGAAATGGTCTGCGCCCTGCAGGCCGCAATAAACGGCGAGCCCCACGTTGAGCACGGTCCACCATGTCGCCCAGACGGCGCCCGAGCGCCCCGCGAGCGCGAAGGGCAGCGCGAGCGCCGCCCAGATGAAGAAGAGCTCGTAGAGGTCGGCGCCCGTCTGGTACGACTGGCCGAAGAGCGCGAGGAGGGCGCCGGTGACGAGCGTCGCGAGCACCAGGGACGCTTGCCCCAGCGTGCTCGGCGGCGGCCGCCAGAGCGCGAAGCCCACACATGCCGCGAAGGCCGCTTCCAGGATCGCGAAGCGGCCCATCGTGCCGTAGTCCTGCCAGTTGGCCGCTACGAAGAAGATGATGCCCGCGCCGAGGGCGCCGATGCCGGTGGCGTTCAGCAGGCGGATGGTGAATGCGTGCCATGCGGCCGCGTCGGGCCGCGCGCCGGTGAAATCGAGCGCCGCGGCCACGGCAGGTTGTGCGAGGTGATAGTCCTGCGCGACCTGGTCGAGCACGGAGCGCTTCACAGCACCTCGCGCACCACGTATCCGCCGGACTTCTCGTCGCGCTCGAGGTCGAGCAAGCCCCGCGACTGGGCTTCCTCGAGCAGCTGGTTGAACGAGCGGAAGCCGTAGTAACTCTCGTTGAATCCGGGCTTGCGCCGCTTCAGCGCCTGCTTGACCATCGAGCCCCAGATCGTGTCGTC
>JADGRS010000022.1 GCA_017880705.1 Burkholderiales bacterium | reverse complement strand
GCATCGTGCTCATCCCGCTGGCCAGGTTCCTCGCCGCACGGAAAGCGCGCGTCTAGCGGCCGCGAAATCTCCGGCCGGGCTGCGTTGGCGCCGGCATCGGGTTCCATCCCGGGTGGACGCGGTTGATGCTCCGTGCTTCCCGAGCGAATCGAGCGATCTCGCCAGCGATCTCAGCCGGATACCGCTCGCGACCCGGGCGCCGGAAGCGCCGCGGCCTTTTTCGGACTCGCAGGCGCCCGGACATTGCGCGCGATGTTCTTCTTGCCCTTGTAGATGCCGCATGCGAGGAACACATCGTCGCCCACCGCCTCGAAATAGGTCGACTTCTGCTCGGTCCTGCCGCTGGCCGGGTTCTTCCACGGATAGTCGCACCAGCCCCTGCCTTGCGTGCGTGCGGTCTCGATGATCTCCCGGATGAACGTGCGGCCATCGACGGCCTTGACCTCCCAGTAGTTCTTGCCGCACACGCGGGGATCGCCTCCGTGGGCGAGCGTGACGCCTCGGTAGTCGCTCGCCCAGATGTAGTACTTGTCCCGGACGAATCCGCCGTGAGAATCGTTGAATGCGGCGATGGCCCGTTGCAGGCCGTGCTCCCTCACGTAGGCCGCAGCTCTTTTCACCAGCGCGACCGCCTCGTCGCGATCTTCCATCCTGTCGGTCTTGAACGCGCCCACCACTTCCTCGAGGCGCGTCGCCTCTTCTTCGAACGAGTGGGCCGCGGCCGCCGTCTCTTCCACGAGCGCGGCGTATTGCTGCGTGACCGATTCCATTTGCGCGATCGCGCCGTTGATCTCGTCGACACCCGAGCTCTGCTCGGAGGAGGCGAGGGCGATCTCGGCGATCACCTTGTTCACCTGGGCGACGCTTGTGACGACCTCGTCCATCGTCGCCTCCGCCCCATCGACCAACCGCGTGCCCTCGGCCACGCTGTCCGCGGAGTCTCCGATGAGCGCCTTGATTTCCTTCGCCGATTGGCCGCTGCGCCGCGCGAGCTCGCGCACCTCGGTCGCGACCACGGCAAAACCGTGGCCTTGTTCGCCCGCGCGCGCCGCTTCCACCGCGGCGTTGAGGGCGAGAATGTTGGTCTGGAAGGCGATTCCCTCGATCGTGCCGAGGATGTCGGCCACGCTGCGCGAGCTCCCGTCGATCTTCTGCATCACCGCGGCCACTTGCTGCATCTGCTCCGCGGCCCGGCTCGCGATGCGGCTCCCGTTTTCCGCCAAGGCGTTGGCGCGCGAGCAACTCTCGGCATTGCGCTTGACCGTCGCCGCGAGCTCTTCCATGCCGGCGGCGGTCTGCTCCAGCGTCGCCGCCTGCTCATGGGATCGGCGTGAAAGGTGGGCGTTGCCGTCGGCCACGTTCCCCGCCGTTGCGACGATGGCATCGGCGCTGTTGCGCACCTGGTTGACGATGCCCGTAAGGCTGCGGCTCATCTGCTCGAACGACCCCCACAGCCGTGCCGTCTCGGAGCCGTCCGCCGCAACGGCGCCCAGCGCGGCGTGCCCCGTCAGGTCGCCGCTCGCGATCCGCTCGACGGCGCCGCGAAGGTCGCACATCGCCCGTTGCGTGGCCAGATGAAGCGCGATGAAGAAGTAAAGAGGAATGGCTTCGCACGCAAGCACGAGCGCCGCCGTGCCGGCGAAAGAACCGGCCAGCGTGGCGCCGGCGGTCGAAGAGGTCGCGAGCCATAGCCCCGCCAGCGGCGCGAACATGAGGAGCGTGCCGACCATCGCGAAGCCGCCCATCGTGGACACGCGCGAAAGAACGAAGAACGCGGGCGCGAACAAACGACTCATGTTCCGAATCTCCTCTGCCGAAGCATGTTACGCCGCGCGACATCGGGCGCGTCGCCGAGGCTGTTACAACTGAAGTCGAGCGTTCTCCTTTTCCTGCAGCATCCGCCACTGGATCTTCCCCGTGGCCGATTTCGGCAGCGACTCGACGAACTCCACCGCCGTCGGCACCTTGTACGCCGCCATCTTCCCGCGCGCCCAGGCGATGATCTGTTCGCCGGTGACCTGGCCGCGGCGATCGGCCTTCGGCACCACGACGGCCTTCACCGTCTCGCCGCGCCTCGCGTCTTTCGCCGCGATGACGCACGCCTCCTGGATGTCGGGGTGGCCGTAGAGAAGCGCTTCCACCTCCGCGGGCCACACCTTCATTCCGGCGGCGTTGATCATCCGCTTCAGCCGGTCGACGATGAAGAAATAGCCCTCCTCGTCCACGCGCCCCAGGTCGCCGGTGCGGAAGAACTTGCGGCCGTCGCGCTCGAAGAACGCATCGGTCGTCGCCTTGGGCTTGTTCCAATAGCCGAGGAAGACCTGCGGGCCGCTTGAAACGATCTCGCCCACCTCGCCGGGAGGCAGCTCCTCGAGCGTCACCGGGTCCACGACCATCGACACGGTGTCGAAGATCGGGATGCCGAGGCATTGCTTCTTGGGGCGGTCGGGCGGGTTTATGTGCGTGGGCGCCATGGTCTCCGTGAGGCCGTAGCCCTCGATGAACGTGATGCCGCAGGTCTCCTTCAGCTTCGTCGCCACCGCCTCGGGCATCGCGGCCCCGCCGCCCGTCATGCGCTGCACGCTTGAAAGATCGAAGCTCGCGGCGTTCGGGCTCGCGAGCAGGTCCACTACCATCGTGGGGATCAGCGTCCACGCCGTCACCTTGTGGCGCCCGATGAGCTGGCCCGCCACCTCGCGGTCCCAGCGCGGCAGCATCACCACGGTGCTGCCCATGTAGATCGGCGTGTTCATGCTGTTCTGCATGCCGGTCACGTGGAAATACGGCAGCACGCCGAGGTACACGATCTCGGGCACCGTGCGGAACCACTCGCACCCTCCCACCAGCGTGTGCATCACCGAGCGGTGGGTGTGCATGCAGCCTTTGGGCTCGCCGGTCGTGCCGGAGGTGTATGGCATGCAGGCAAGGTCGTCCGGGCCCACCGTGTGCTCCGAAGGCGATAGGTTCGCGGACATCGCATCGGACCAGAGCGTCACGTTCGGCCCCGCGATCGCCTGGCGCGGCAGCTTGAAGGCATCGGCCAGCTTCAGGTCGGTGGGCTTCTCGAGATAGTCCGCATACGCCGCGACGATGGCGTGCGCGATCGTGCCGTCGGCTACGAGCGGCGCCATCTGCGGCCACAACTCCTGCGCCACGATCGCCGTCGCGGCGCCACAGTCCTTCAGGTAGCCGCGAACCTCCTGCGTGAGGTTCATGGGATTGATCGGCACCACGACGGCATCCGCCCGCAAGGTCGCGTAGTAGGCAATGACGAAATTCAGGCTGTTTTGCGCGAACAGCAATACGCGGTCGCCCTTCGCCACGCCGCAACGCTGCTGCAGGAATCCGGCGAGCGCCTCCGCCTGCGCTTTGAGTCGCGCGAAGGTGAGCGCGTTGTCGTAGCAGATGAAGGCGGCCTTGTTCGGGTATCGGCGCGCGGAGATTTCCAGATTCACCCACACGCTCGTTTCCGGCAGGATCAGCCCGCGCGGCACGTCCAGGGGCCACACGCCAAAGTGACGTTGCGACATGCGCTCTCCTCCGCGGTCAGCCGAAGCGGCGCGGCTCGAGCGCGCCCATCATGCCACCTCGAACAGGCCGGCCGCGCCCATGCCGCCGCCGATGCACATCGTCACCACGACGTGTTTCACGCCGCGACGCTTTCCCTCGATGAGCGCGTGCCCCACGAGCCGCGCGCCGGAGACGCCGTAGGGGTGGCCTACCGCGATCGCGCCGCCGTCCACGTTGAGCCGCTCGTCCGGGATACCGAGCCGGTCGCGGCAATAGATCACCTGCACCGCGAAAGCCTCGTTCAGCTCCCACAGCCCGATGTCGTCGACTTTCATGCCGGCGCGCTCGAGCAGGCGCGGCACGGCGAAGACCGGGCCGATGCCCATCTCGTCGGGCTCGCAGCCGGCGACCGCGAAGCCGCGGAAGATGCCCAGGGGCTTGAGGCCGCGCTTCTCGGCGAGCTTCGAATCCATCACCACGCACGCCGAGGCGCCGTCGGAGAACTGGCTCGCGTTGCCCGCGGCGACGACCCCGCCCGGCATCGCGGGCTTGATCTTCGCGACGGCTTCATAGGTCGTATCGGCGCGGATGCCCTCGTCCGAGGAGATCGTCACCTCCTTCGAGAAGAGGCGGCCGCTTTCCTTGTCCGCCACGCCCATGACGGTGGTCATGGGCACGATCTCGTCGGCGAACCGTCCGGCCGCCTGCGCCGCGGCGGCGCGCTGCTGGCTGCGCGCGCCGTAGTCGTCCTGCTTCTCGCGGGGGATGCCATAGTGCTTCGCCACTTTCTCCGCGGTCTCCAGCATCGACCAGTAGATCTCGGGCTTGTGCTCCACGAGCCAGCCCTCGCGGCGCATGTGCGGGTTCGCTTCCTGCTGCACGCAGGAAATCGATTCCACGCCTCCCGCGATCGCCACCGGCACGCGATCCACTATCACGCGCTGCGCCGCCATGGCGATGGTCTGCAACCCCGAGGAGCAGAAGCGGTTGACGGTGACGCCGGCGGCGCTCACCGGCAGTCCCGCGCGCAAGGCGATCTGGCGAGCGATGTTGCCTCCGGTTGCGCCCTCGGGCAGCGCGCAGCCCATCAGCACGTCCTCGACCTCGGCGGGGTCGACTCCGGCGCGCTCGACGGCGGCGCGTACCGCGTGACCGCCCAGGGTCGCCCCATGGGTCATGTTGAAGGCGCCGCGCCAGCTCTTCGCGAGGCCGGTGCGAGCGGTGGAAACGATGACGGCGTCAGCCATTTGCGTTACTCCGATTCAGTTGAACGTCTTGCCTTCGGCGGCGAGCCGCACGAGAAGCGGCGCCGGTTCCCAGAACGCTTCTCCCGTGGCGGCGCGAAAACGCTTCATCGCGCGCTCCACCGCGATCAATCCCACGGCGTCGGCGTAGAGCATCGGGCCGCCGCGCCAGACGGGAAATCCGTAGCCGGTGAGATAGACCATGTCGATGTCGGAGGCGCGCGCGGCGATGCCCTCCTCGAGGATGCGCGCGCCTTCGTTCACCAGCGCGTAGACGCAGCGCTCCACGATCTCCTCGTCGGTGACCTTCCTGGGCGTCACGCCCCTTTCCTTGCGCGCGGCGGCGATCACCTCGTCCACCGCGGGGTCGGGAATCGCGTCGCGGCGCCCGGGCTCGTAGCGATACCAGCCCGCGCCGGTCTTCTGGCCGAAGCGGCCCATCTCGCACAGGCGGTCGGCGATGACGAGCTTCCTCGTCTTCGGGTCCTCGGCATAGAGGCGCTTGCGGATCGCCCAGCCGATATCGTTGCCGGCGAGGTCGGCCACGCGGAAGGGGCCCATCGCCATGCCGAACTTCTCCATCGCGCGATCGACCTGCTGCGGGCTCGCGCCTTCCTCCACCAGCTCGTTAGCCTGGCGCCCGTAGTGCTTGAGCATGCGGTTGCCGATGAAGCCGTCGCACACGCCCGAGACCACCGCCGTCTTGCGGATCTTCTTGCCCACGTCCATCACCGTGGCGAGCACGTCCTTCGCGGTCGCCTTGCCACGCACCACTTCCAGCAGCTTCATGACGTTGGCGGGGCTGAAGAAGTGCATGCCGACAACGTCCTGCGGGCGCCGGGTGAAGGCGGCGATGCGGTCCACGTCGAGCGTCGAGGTGTTGGTGGCGAGGATCGCGCCGGGTTTCGCGACCTCGTCCAGCTTGCGGAACACCTGCTCCTTCACGCCCATTTCCTCGAATACCGCCTCGATGACGAGGTCGGCATCCTTCAGGTCCTCGTAGGAGAGCGTGGGCTTGAGGAGCGCCATGCGGCCTTCCATCTTCTCCGCGGTGAGCCTGCCCTTCTTCACCGTGCTCTCGTAGTTCCTGCGGATGGTGGCGAGGCCGCGCTCCAGCGCCTCGGGCTTCATCTCGAGGATCGCGACCGGCAGGCCCGCGTTGAGGAAATTCATGGCGATGCCGCCGCCCATGGTGCCCGCGCCGATCACCGCCACCCTTTCGACCTTCCGCCGCGGCGTGTCTGGGGGCACGTCGGGGATCCTCGCCGCGGCGCGCTCGCCGAAGAACGCGTGGCGCAGCGCGCGGGATTCGGGTCCCAGCAGGAGCTGGGTGAAGAGCTCGCGCTCCACGCGCAAGCCTTCCTCGAAGGGCTTGCTTACGGAAGCGGCCACGGCGTCGAGGCACATCAGCGGCGCCGGGTAGTTCTTCGCCATCGCGCCCACCGTGTTGCGCGAGAACTGCAGGAACGCCTCGGCGTTCGGATGCTTCACCTTGCGATTGCGCAGCAGCTCGAGCGGCCGCTTCTCGGCGACCACCTTGCGCGCGAAGGCGACGGCGCCCTCCACGATGTCGCCCGTGATCATCTCGTCGAAAAGCCCTGCCGCCGCGAGCTGCTCCGAGGGCACGGTGGCGCCGGAGACGATCATGTTGAGCGCGACCTCCAGCCCCACTGCACGTGGCAGGCGCTGGGTGCCGCCTGCTCCGGGCAGAAGGCCCAGCTTCACCTCGGGCAACGCCACTTGCGTGCCGGGCGCCGCCACGCGGAAGTGGCAGCCGAGCGGCAGCTCCAGGCCCCCGCCCATCGCCACCGTGTGCAGCGCCGCGACCACCGGCTTGGGACTCGCCTCGAACGCGGCGATGAGCGTGCGCAGCGTCGGCTCGGCGAGCATCGCGGGCGTGTTGAACTCCTTGATGTCCGCGCCTCCCGAGAAGGCCTTGCCGGCCCCCGTCAGCACGATGGCCTTCACGCCGGCGTCCGCCAGGGCGCGGTCGAGGCCATCCAGCATCGCCATCCGCACCGCGTGGCTCATGCCGTTCACCGGCGGATTGTCGATCGTGATCAGGGCCACATCGCCCCGGGTTTCATAGCGGGCCGTGCCCGTCGCCTTTTCCACCGAGCTTCTCCTTAGCGGTTTTCCTGTCGAGTTTCCAGCGGTTCCTCATTTTGGCTGATACGGAGTAATATTCAAACGCCCGTTTGAATTCAACCCCCGCCCCGTCCATGCACACCGTCCTGCCAGTAGGCGAGCAGCCCGTTCTACGCATCGTGCCGATGCCCGCGGACACCAACGCCCACGGCACCATTTTCGGCGGCTGGGTGATGGCGCAGGTCGACATCGCAGGGAGCATTCCCGCGTGGGAGCGCGCGCAAGGCCCGGTCGTCACGGTCGCGGTGAACTCGTTCGTCTTCAAGGAAGCAGTCTACGTCGGCGATCTCGTGAGCTTCTACGCGCGCGTCCTCAAGGTGGGCCGCACTTCGATTACCGTCGACGTCGAGGTCTTCGCCCAGCGCGGGCGCCGCGTGAGCCGCGGCGAGGCGGTCAAGGTCACCGAGGCACAACTCACTTACGTGGCCGTCGACGAAAAGCGCCAGCCGCGCGTCGTCCCCGGCAGCACCGTGGAGGCATGACATGAGCGAAAGCACCATCGAGATCGGGCGGCGCGAAGCGCAGGCGATCCGCCAGGCCATCCAGCGCAGCGAGCCGCAACGCATGATCATCCGCCAGGCCGCGGTCCTCGGAGCGGGCGTCATGGGCGCGCAGATCGCGGCGCACCTCGCCAACGCGAACGTGAAGCCGATCCTCTTCGATCTTCCTGCCAAGGAGGGCAAGGACAAAAGCGCCATCGCCAACAAGGCGATCGAAGCCCTCACCAAGCTCAATCCCAGCCCTCTCGCGACCGCGTCCGTCGTGAAGCAGATCACGGCCGCCAACTACGACGAGCACCTGCACCTGCTCAAGGACTGCGACCTCGTGATCGAGGCGATCAGCGAGCGCATGGACTGGAAGAAGTCGCTCTTCGAGAAGGTCGCGCCGCACATCGGGCCCAACGCCATCTTCGCCTCGAACACCTCTGGCCTTTCCATCACCGAGCTTTCCAAATCGCTTCCCGCGGCGTTGCGCAAGCGCTTCTGCGGGATCCACTTCTTCAATCCGCCGCGCTACATGCGCCTCGTGGAGATCATCCCGACCGCGGAGACCGATCCCGCGATCGTCGACCGGCTCGAGACCTTCCTCACCACGACCCTCGGCAAGGGCGTGATCCGCGCCAAGGACACGCCGAACTTCGTGGCGAATCGCGTGGGCGTCTTCTCGATGCTCGCGACGATGCACCACACGGTGCAGTTCAAGCTCGGTTTCGACGAGGTCGATGCCCTCACCGGCCCGGCGATCGGCCGCGGCAAGAGCGCGACCTACCGCACGGCGGACGTGGTCGGCCTCGACACCATGGCGCACGTGGTGAAGACGCTGGGCGACACGCTGCCCTCGGATCCGTGGGCCGCGTACTACAAGGCGCCCGAATGGCTCGCGCAACTGGTGGAGAAGGGCGCGCTGGGCTCCAAGACCAAGGCCGGCATCTACACGAAGAAGGGCAAGGACATCCTCGTCCTCGACCTCGCGAAGAAGGACTATCGCCCCGCGGCGGGAGCGATCGCCGACGAGGTGCAGGCGATCCTCAAGGAGAAGAACCCCGGCGAGCAGCTGGCGAAGCTGCGCGCTTCCGCGCATCCCCAGGCGCAATTCCTGTGGGCGATCTTCCGCGATGTCTTCCATTACGTCGCCGTGCACCTCGCCGACATCGCGCATTCGGCGCGCGATGTCGATTTCGCGGTGCGCTGGGGCTTCGGCTGGTCCCGCGGCCCCTTCGAGCTGTGGCAGGCCGCCGGGTGGCAACGCGTCGCGAAGATGCTCGAGGAAGACATCGCCGCCGGCAAGACCATGGCGAGGGCGCCGCTGCCCAAATGGGTGAACGATGGCCGCACCGGCGTGCATTCGGCGGAAGGCTCGTACTCCGCGGAGACCGGGAAGATGGTGGGACGCTCGACGCTTCCCGTGTACGCGCGCCAGCTCTTTCCCGAGACGGTCCTCGGCGAGAAGCAGGCCGACCGCGGCACGACGGTCTTCGAGGACGAGGGCGTGCGCATGTGGCACCAGGGCGAGCGCATCGCCATCGTCTCCTTCAAGAGCAAGATGCATTCGCTCGGCACCGAGGTGCTGCTGGGCCTGAATCGCGCCATCGACGAGGCCGAGAAGAATTTCGACGCCCTCGTCATCTGGCACGAGGCACCATTCGCCGTGGGCGCGAATCTCAAGGCGGCGATCGAATCGCTGAAAGCCGGCAAGTTCGACGAGTTCGAGAAGATGGTGGCGCTCTTCCAGCAGACCTCGCAGCGCCTGAAGTACAGCCTCGTGCCGACGGTGGCCGCGGTGCAGGGCATGGCGCTCGGCGGCGGCTGCGAATTCGTGATGCATTCGCAACGCGTCGTCGCGGCGCTCGAGAGCTACATCGGCCTCGTGGAAGTGGGCGTGGGATTGCTCCCCGCCGGCGGCGGCCTCAAGGAATTCGCCGAGCGCAGCGTCGCCTGGGCTAAGGGGGGCGACGCTTTCCCCGAGCTGCAGCGCGCCTTCAGGCAAGTCGCCATGGCGGAAGTCTCGAAGAGCGCCGAGAACGCACGCGAGATGGGATACCTCAAGGCGGGCGATCTCGTCGTATTCAATTCCGACGAGCTTCTCTACGTCGCCAAGCAGCAGGCGCGCGCGATGGCCGAATCGGGCGTGCGCCCGGCGCTGGCTCCCGCGCAGATCCCGGTCCTTGGCGACACCGGCATCGCGACGCTCAAGATGATGCTCATCAACATGAAGGAGGGCGGCTTCATCTCCGAGCACGACTACGAAATCTCCTCGCGCATCGCGGAGATTCTCTGTGGCGGCGAGGTCGAGCCCGGGAGCATGGTCGACGAGAAGTGGCTACTGGACCTGGAGCGCAAGCATTTCGTGGAGCTCGCGAAGACGCCGAAGACGCAGGAACGCATCGAGGCGATGTTGAAGACCGGGAAGCCGTTAAGGAACTAGGAGGCCTCATGGACGCAACCGTCATCCGCCGATACCTCCAGCCTTCCCCCGCGCTGCGCTGGCATCCGTGGGCTCCGCTCGTCGCGGGCCTGTTGCTGCTGGGCTTCGTCTTCTATCTCGGAGCCCGCTTCGGCTTCCACGCGGGCAGCCGTTTCACGAGTGACTTGATGATGGGGGCGGGCTCGGACGTCTTCACGCGCCACCAAATGGCGGAAACGCGGCCGGCGCAAGCGATGCTCCACGAAGCGGGCAAGCTCGATGCCGCGGTGCGCTTTTTCGATGTGCAGGCCCGGCGTGAGCCCGGGCTGCTGGAGCGATGGCAAGACCGCGCGGAAAGCATCGCGTTTTTCCACGGCAGGTCGATTCGTGCGCCCGATCGCCAGTGGACGGTAAAGCTCGCCGAATTCCGCCTCGCGGAGTATTCGCCCGCGAATCCGCGCTGGAATGCGACCGCGACATGGTGCGACGAGATGCGGCGTTATGCCCGCTCGGAGCGTGACTTGCTGCGGGAGTACCAATCGATTGCGGACGACTACACGAAGGTCCTCGGCCGAACCGTCCGGCCGCAGGATGTCGCGCCCGCTGTGCCCGGCTGGAAGTGCTCATTCTGAGGAAACGCTCATGACCCGACAGATCCAGGATGCCTACATCGTCGCCGCGGTCCGTACGCCCGTCGGCAAAGCCCCGCGTGGAATGTTCCGCCACGTGCGTCCCGATGACATGCTCGCGCATGTGCTGAAAGGCGTGATGGCGCAGGTGCCGGGGCTCGATCCCCACGACATCGCCGACGTGATCGTGGGATGCGCGATGCCCGAAGCCGAGCAGGGCATGAACGTGGCGCGCATCGGGGTGCTCCTCGCGGGCCTTCCCGACAGCGTCCCCGCGATGACCATCAACCGCTTCTGCTCGTCGGGCGTGCAGGCGGTCGCGCTCGCCGCCGATCGCATCCGCACGGGCGACGACGACGTGGTGATCGCCGCCGGAACGGAATCGATGTCGATGGTGCCGATGATGGGCAACAAGGTCGCGCTGAACGACGCCGTCTTCCAGAACAACGAGAACGTCGCGATCGCTTACGGCATGGGCATCACCGCGGAGAACGTGGCGAAGCAATGGAAGGTGACGCGCGACGAGCAGGATGCGTTCGCGGTGGCGAGCCACGCGAAGGCGAGCAAGGCGATCGCCGCCGGGCAGTTCAAGGAAGAGATCCTTCCCTATGAGGTCGAGAGCGCGTCTCCCGACCTCGGCTCGGGACAGATCGTCCGGCGCAAGAAGGTCGCGGACACCGACGAGGGGCCGCGGCCCGACACGACCGCCGAGACGCTCGCGAAGCTGAGGACCGTCTTCGCGGCGCGCGGCAGCGTCACCGCCGGCAACAGCTCGCAGATGTCCGACGGCGCGGCCGCCGTGATCCTCATGAGCGAGCGCGCCTTGAAGAAATACAACATCCAGCCGCTCGCGCGCTTCGTGAGCTTCGCCGTCGCGGGCGTGCCGCCGGAGATCATGGGCATCGGCCCCATCAAGGCGATTCCGAAGGTGCTCGCGCAAGCGGGCGTGAAGCAGGACGACCTCGACTGGATCGAGCTGAACGAGGCGTTCGCCGCCCAGGCGCTCGCGGTGATCAAGGACCTCGGCCTCGATCCCGCGAAGGTGAATCCGCAGGGCGGCGCGATCGCCCTGGGCCATCCGCTCGGCGCCACGGGCGCGGTGCGCACCGCCACTCTCGTCCACGGCATGAAGCGCGCCGGCGGACGCTACGGAATGGTGACGATGTGCATCGGAACGGGAATGGGCGCGGCGGGGCTTTTCGAGTCGCTGCGATAAAATGCACAATAGCCGCGAAACGCAGTATCCAATATCCAACGAAAACGAAATCACAATAACGAAACCGAAGAGGAGAATGGCTCCATGAAAGCTTTCCGTCCCGTCGCAAAACCGCTTGCGATCGCTGTCGCGCTCGCCGGCGCAGCCCCGGCGTTCGCCGTGCAGTTCGAATTCGACAACGGCCTCAAGTCGAGCGTCGACACCACCGTCTCCTACGGCATCTCCATTCGCGCGAAGGATGCCGACCCCGCGCTCATCGGCATCGCCAACGGCGGCACCTCGCGCTCGGTGAACGAGGACGACGGCGACCTGAACTTCAAGAAGGGAAAGGCGTTCGCGAACGTCGTCAAGGCGACGATGGACGTCGAGCTCAAGTGGCAGAACTGGGGCTTCTTCGGGCGCGGGCTCGCCTTCTACGACTTCGACCTGCACGATAGCGACAAGCTCGGCCCCACGGGGCGCGACCGGCTTGGCAAGAACGTGGTCGGCCTCGACGGGTTCATAAGCGGCGTCTTCGAGCCCGCGGGCAAGACGCTTCGCCTGCGCGCCGGGCGCCAGGTGATCAGCTGGGGCGAGAGCACGTTCATCCCCGGCGGCATCAACGTGATCAACCCCGTCGATGTCTCCAAGCTGCGCATTCCCGGCTCGGAGCTGAAGGAAGGGCTCATCCCCACGACCGGCATCTGGGCGAGCCAGGAGCTGACGAAGTCGGCCGCCATCGAGGGCTTCTACCTCACCAACTGGGACAAGACCCGCATCGATCCGCGCGGATCGTACTTCTCGAACAACGATACGATCTCGGACGACGCGGACCGCGCGATCGTCACCTTCGGGCGGCGGCAGGACCAGCACTTCCCGCTGTCGAATCCGATCCCGTTGGCCACGCCTGGGGCCGGCCCCGTCGCGACCGCGCTTTACGGCCCGTTCAATCCGGCAGCGTCGGTCTGGGCGCCCCGTACCGCGGACCACAACCCGAGCGACAACGGCCAGTACGGCGTCGCCTTCCGCTACTTCGCGCACGAATTCAACAACACCGAGTTCGGCGTGTACTACATGAATTACCACAGCCGCACGCCGCTCTTCTCGTCGCTGACGGGCACACCGAGCACCTCGTCGTCGACGCTCACCTCGATCGTCACCGGCGGGCCGCTCAACGCGGCGCAGAACGGGACCGCGACGTATTTCGCCGAGTATCCCGAAAACATCAGGCTGTACGGGATGAGCTTCAACACGGCTGCGCCAGGGGGCGTGGCGATCCAGGGCGAATACTCCTATCGTCCCAACCAGCCGGTGCAGTACGCGACGGCGGAGCTGATCCTCGCGACCCTGGGCCTTCCCAACGTCATCACCGGCTTCACGCAGATCCCCGGCGCACCCGTCGGAGCCACCGCCGCCGCGCTCGTCCCGGCGCACACCTACCTGCAAGGCTACCAGCGCCTGAAGATGAGCCAGGCGCAGCTCACCGCCACGAAGTCGTGGCCGACCGTCGCCGGAGCGGAGCAGCTGGTGCTCGTGGGAGAAGCGGGGTTCGACTATTTCCACAACATGCCGACGGACGTGAAGTTCAACGGGCCCGGCGCCTACCTGCCGGCCACGGCCTTCGGAGCGACCCTCACGTCGGGCGGCTCGATGCAGACCGACGGGTTCGCCACCAGCTTCTCGTGGGGATATCGCGCCGTGGCGAGGCTCGAGTATGCGAACGCCCTCCTCGGCGGGAGCGTGTCGCCCCGTGTCGCCTTTTCGCACGACGTGAAGGGCGTGGGTCCCAACTTCAACGAGGGCGTCAAGTCCGCCTCCGTTGGCGTGACGTGGGACTACCAGCGCAAATGGGGGGTGGATTTGCAATACACCGGCTTCTTCGGAGGCCGCACGTATTGCGGCACGGACGTGTCGGGCGTGCCGCCCACCCAGCCCGCGAGCTTCTGCTCGAGCGCGAACCCGCTCAAGGACCGGGACTTCTATTCGTTCAGCGTGAGCTATTCGTTCTAGCCGCGATTCGACCCAAATATAAAGACGAGGAGAGACAACATGTCGGTGACTTCGAAGAAAACGTGGGCCGCGCTCGCATTGGGCGTCGCCTTCACGCTGCCGGCCGCCGCCGAGCTTTCGGCGAGCGACCTCGCCAAGCTCGGCACCACGCTCACGCCCATGGGCGCCGAGAAGGCGGGCAACGCCGCGGGCACCATTCCCGCATGGGACGGAGGCATCACGCGCGTCATGCCCTCGTACAAGCCGGGCGGCAACTATCCCGATCCCTACGCGTCGGACAAGCCCCTCTTCACGATCGACCAGAGCAACGTCGACAAGTACAAGGACAACCTGGCGCCGGGGCAGATCGCGCTCATCAAGAAATACCCCGACTACAAGATGGTCGTGTACCCGACGCGCCGCAGCGCCTCGTATCCCACATGCGCCTACAACGAGACGAAGGAATGCGCCGCCAAGGCGAAGCTCGCGGATGGCGGAAACGGCGTCGTCGGCTGCAGCGGCGGAGTCCCGTTCCCGATTCCGAAGGACGGCAACGAGGCGATCTGGAATGCGGAGCTGCACTACGCGGGCGACACCTTCGCGCAGAACTGGGACCAGGCCGCGGTAACCCGCACCGGGGACTACGCGCTGGTGAAGTTCGAGTACGAGTACGACTACTCGTATGGCAACTGCTCCAAACCCGCCGCGCAGCGCGAGGCGAACAAGAAGCTGAACTACCTGCAGTCGGTCACGGCGCCGGCGCGCCTCGCGGGCCAGATCCTGCTCGTGCACGAGACGGTGAACCAGGCGAAGGAGCCGCGCTCGGCGTGGACCTACAACCCGGGCCAGCGCCGCGTGCGGCTCGCCCCGAACGTCGGCTACGACAACCCGGGCACCGCGGCCGACGGCCTGCGCACCAACGACGACTTCGGGATGTACAACGGGGCGACCGACCGCTACGACTGGAAGCTGGTCGGCAAGCGCGAGATGTACGTGCCCTACAACTCGTACAAGCTCTCGGACCCGAGCCTCAAGTACACGGACGTGCTGAAGCCCGGGCATATCAACCAGGACCTCGCCCGCTACGAGCTGCATCGCGTCTGGGTGGTCGATTCCACGCTGAAGGCCGGCACCAGCCACATCTACGCGCGCCGCACGTTCTACATCGACGAGGACAGCTGGTCGATCCTCGTGATCGACAAGTACGACGGGCGCGGCGAGTTGTGGCGCGTGGCCGAGCTGCACAACGAGAACTGGTACAACGTCCCCATGTTCTACGGCACCGTGGAAGTCCACAACGATCTGCAGTCGGGGCGCTATATCGCCATGGGCCTGCGCAACGAGGAGAAGAACATCTACGAACCGATCAAGCGCTCGCCCGGCGACTACACGCCGAACAACCTGCGCGGAACGGGGATTCGCTGACGACCCTCAGCGCGACGCCGCCATCGCGTATCACGCCGTCGCGCGACGCGCCGTCATGAGGAAATGGATCGGTGCCGCAGCCCTTGGCTGCGGCATTGTCCTTTCTGCGGGGGCCGCGCCGCCCGCGATGGAGGTGCTGCCGTCCTCGGGGCCGCTGCGCGCGGCTTCCATGCAGAGGCTGCTGCTCACGGACGCCGAGAGTATCGGCAATCGCATCGTCGCAGTCGGGGACCGCGGCTACATCGTGATCACCGACGACCAGGGGAAGAGCTGGCGGCGGGCGAAGTCGCCCGCGGCGCCGCTCCTCACCGCCGTCGATTTCCTGGACGACCAGCTCGGCATCGCCGTGGGCCACGATGCCACGATCCTGTCGAGCTCCGACGGCGGCGAGACCTGGACCCAGCGCTTCTCGGCGCCCGCGGACGGGCGCCCGCTCCTCGACGTGCTATTCGTGAAGAAGGATTTCGCGGTCGCGGTGGGCGCATACGGCGCGTACTACGAGAGCGCCGACGCCGGCAAGACATGGGCCGCGCGCAAGATCACCGCGGACGACAAGCACTTCAACGCGATCCTAGAGCTGGGCGAAGGGCGCATGCTCATCCTGGGTGAAGCGGGGACCATCCTCGCCTCGGCCGATTGGGGCAAGAGCTGGACCCCGGTCGCCTCGCCGTACAAGGGCTCCCTCTTCGGCGCGCTCTTGACCGACGACGGCGCCGTCCTCGCCTTCGGCATGCGCGGACGCATCTACCGCTCGGCCGACAAGGGCAAGTCGTGGGCACAGGTCGACAATCCCTCGACGGCCACGCTGATCGGCGGCGAGAAGCTCCCCGATGGCGCAATCGTTCTCGCGGGCTCGGCGGGAACGGCGCTGGTGAGCCGCGACCAGGGACGCTCGTTCGTTCCGATCGGCACCGGCACCACCAGGGCCTTCGCCAAGCCCATCCTCGGCGCGCCCGGCAGCGTGCTGTTCCTCGGGGAGGGGGGCGCGCTGCAGGTGGCGCTCCCCACGGTGAAGCCGTGAGCCTGCAGGGACTGATCGACGCCGTCTCGACG
>JADGRS010000253.1 GCA_017880705.1 Burkholderiales bacterium | reverse complement strand
CCAGGTGACGATGCACGCGGGCGACCGATCGAAGATCGCGAAAAGATACACCGGCGAAGGCGCCCCGCTTTGCATTGCCGCGCGCATCGACACCGAGCCGTCGATGAACCCGAAATCGAACTCGTTCGACGTGACGCGCCGTATGGCATCCGTCGCGTTCTTCGACAGCGACATCGTCACGTCGAGGCCCTCCTGCGCGAAGTAGCCCTTGTCGCGCGCGAGGAGAAACGGCGCGTTCGAGGCGTCGTAGGGCGCGCGGTTCAGCGCCAGCTTGATCGCGACCGGTTTTTCCTGCGCGAACACTCGTGGCAAGCTCGCGGCAGCGGATACCGCCACGGCGGCTCGCAGCGCATGACGGCGATTCATGAATTCCTCCCGGGCCAGTCGCTCGAATGATAGCCCACCGCATTTCGCTGTATAAATAGCGGCAACCGAAACCCGCCCCCCGAGGAAACAGCGAACAATGATGTTCACCTGCGCCGCGCGCGCCTCGAAGTCGACCAAGGTCGTGCGCAGCCGCAAGGGCGGGAGCCTGCGCATCGACATCCACTGCCACTATCTCAACACGGCCGTGGCCGCGAGCGTCGCGCACCTGAACCCGGCGCAATACGAGCCCTCGGTCACCTACGCCAATGCGATGACCCGCGAGGTCAACGTGAAGCAGATCCGCGACCGGATGCCGATGCTCTCCGACATCGAGACGCGCCTCGCCGACATGGACCGCATGGGCATCGACATCCAGGCCATCTCGCCGGCGCCCAACCAGACCTACTACTGGACCGATCCCGGGCTCGGCATCGAGCTCGCGCGGAAAGTGAACGACCGGCTCGCCGAAATCGTCGCGCAATGGCCCGATCGATTCGTCGCACTCGGCACCGTGCCGCTGCAGAACGTCGATCTCGCCGTCGCGGAGCTCGAGCGCTGCGTGAAGCAGCTGGGCTTTCGCGGCGTGGAGATCAATCCCAGCGTGAACGGCATGGACCTCACCGACGCGCGCCTGAACCTGGAGAGATTCTTCGCGAAGGCGCAAGCGCTCGACATCGTCCTTTTCCTGCATCCCATCGGCTTCACGCAGGGCGACCGGCTGATGGATCATTACCTCAACAACGTAATCGGCAATCCGATGGAGACGACCATCGCGGCAAGTCACCTGATCTTCGACGGCGTGATGGAGCGCCACCCGAAGCTGAAGGTCGTCCTGCCGCACGCGGGCGGCTATCTCGCCCACTACTGGGCGCGCATGGACCACGCGCATCGCGCCCGTTCCGATTGCCGCACCGTGATCAGGAAGGCGCCGTCGAGCTATCTCGCGAAGATGTATTTCGACACCATCACCTTCGATCCGCAGATGCTGCGGCACATGATCGACAAGCACGGCGCCGGGCACGTGCTCCTCGGCACGGACTACCCCTACGACATGGCCGAGATGGATCCCGTAGGCCTCATCGCAAGCGTCCCCCGGCTGAAGCGCGCCGAGAGGGACATGATCGAAGGTGGAAACGCTGCACGACTATTGAAAATCCGGAGGAAGAAATGATCGTCTCGATTCGCTCGTTCGTCATCGCCGCCGCGCTCGCCATGGCGGCGTTCGCAGGCCTCGCCCACGCGCAGGGCAAGTGGGTGAAGCTCGCGCCCTTCCCCGAGCCCGCCGAGGAGCTCCTCGGCGCGTCGGCGGGCGGCAAGATGTACGTCTTCTGCGGCCTCGCCCCCGCGTGGAAGCCCATCGGCATGGTCTACGAATATGATCCCGCCACCGACAAGTGGACGAAGAAGAAGGACATGCCGCTCCTGTCGCACCATGTCGCGTTCACCGAGATGCGCGGCAAGATCTACGCCTTCGGGGGGTTCGTTCCACCCACCGCGGGACAGCCGGCGTGGGTGCCGATCAACAACGCCTGGGAATACGATCCGGCCGCGGACACCTGGAAGGCGCTCGCGCCGATGCCGACCAAGCGCGGATCTCCGGTCGCCGTGGCCGTCGGCGACAAGATCTACGTGATCGGCGGCGCGGCCATGGCTCCGGGCAGCAGCGAGCCGTCGGTGCTGCCGACGCGCCCGCACCTCGCGCTCGGCACGGTCGAGGAATACGATCCGGCCACCGATACCTGGCGCGCGCGGACGCCGATGCCGACGCCGCGCAACCACGCGACCGCGGGCGCGATCAACGGGAAGATTTACGTGGTCGGCGGGCGCATCGGCGCCGCGTTCATCGGCGTCGCGAGCAACACCGACATCACCGAGGAATACGATCCGGCGAGCGACACCTGGGGCGCGGTGCGCGCGCGCATGCCTTCGCCGCGCAGCGCCACGGCGTCGGGCGTGTGGGGCGGGCGCATCTACGTGAGCGGCGGCGAGGGACAAACAACGCAATCGATGATGACCTTCCGAGCGCTCGAGGCGTTCGATCCCGCGGCCAATCGCTGGACCGTGCTGCCCTCGATGCCGGTGTCGCGCCACGGCCTCGCGGGCGCGGTCGTCGGCAATCGCCTGCACATGGTGAGCGGCGACGTGCAATCGGCGGGCACCGGCGTTCATGTGCACACCGAATCGCACGACGCCTACGAGCTCGAGGGCCCGAAGTGACGGCACCGCGCACCCCGCGCGAGCGCCTTCCCTACTCGGCGATCGTCGATCGCCCGCCCCTCAAGCTTCCCGGCGGCGCGCGCATGGCCGTATGGACCGTCGTGAACGTCGAGGACTGGGGAATCGAGCGGCCGATGCCGCGCACCGTGCTGCCCCCGCCGATGGGCCAGCCGCTGCTGCCTGATCTTCCCAACTGGGCGTGGCACGAGTACGGCATGCGCGTCGGCTTCTGGCGCCTCCTCGATTGCATGCAGAAATTCCGCATCACCCCGACCCTCGCGATCAACGGCGTCGTGTGCAAGACCTATCCGCGCGTGGCGCAGGCCGCGAAGGACCTCGGCTGGGAATTCATGGCGCACGGCTGGCTGCAGGCGCCGATGCACAAGGTCGAGGACCAGAAGGCCGCGATCCGCGACACGATCGAGGCGATCCGCGCGTTCACGGGGAAGGCGCCGCGCGGCTGGGAGAGCCCCGGCCTCACGGAAACCGCCGACACCATCGACTATCTCGCCGAGGCCGGAATCGAGTACGTCGCCAACTGGGTGCTCGACGACCAGCCGCTCTACGTCTCGACCACGACGAAGCCCGTGGTCTCGGTCCCCTACTCCCTCGAGATCAACGACATCGCGATGATGGTGATCCAGAACCATCCCGCCGAGGAGATGCTGCGCCGGGGCAAGGATCACTTCGACCGCCTCTACGAGGAGAGCGCGCAGTCATGCCGCGTGATGGCGATCGCGGTGCATCCCTACATCTCCGGCGTGCCCCATCGCATTCGTTACCTCGAGGAGCTGTATCGCTACGTGCTCGCGAAGCCCGGCGTGGTGCACTGGACCGGAGGCCAGATCGCGGATTGGTTTCGTCACCTGCGCAAGGACTAGAACTCCTTCCATTCTTCGTCCTTGTCCTTCGCGGCCGCGACCACGCCCAACGCCCGGCCGGCCGGTGGTGCAGTAGCGAGACGGGCGGTGGCAAAGACCTGCTGCGAGAGCTCAGGCTGCGGGCGAGCGTGGCGACTGTCGTGCTTGAACGCCGCAACGCTTTGCGTGAGGCGCGCAGCCTGCTCCTTGAGGCTTTCGGACGCGGCCGCCGATTCCTGCACCAGCGAGGCATTCTGCTGCGTCACGCGATCGAGCTCGGTGACCGCGGTGTTGACCTGGCCAATGCCCGCGTTCTGCTCCTGCGTGGCCACCGCGATCTGGCTGATGACCTCGGAGACCCGCTGCACGCTTTCGACCACTTCCTGCATGGTCGCGCCGGCCTCGTCGGCGAGCCTCGAGCCCGAATCCACGGTCTTCGCCGAGTCGGTGATGAGTCCCTTGATCTCCTTGGCCGCCGCGGCCGAGCGCTGGGCGAGGCTGCGCACCTCCGCCGCGACCACGGCGAAGCCGCGCCCCTGCTCGCCTGCGCGCGCCGCTTCCACGGCGGCGTTGAGCGCTAGGATGTTGGTCTGGAACGCGATGCCGTCGATCACGCCGATGATCTCCGAAATCTTCCTGCTGCTCTTGCGGATCTCGTCCATGGTGCTCACCACCTTGCCCACTACCGCGCCGCCGCGATCGGCGACCTGGGAGGCGGAATGGGCGAGTTTGTCGGCTTTTTTCGCATTCTCGGCGTTCTGGTCGACCGTCGAGGCGAGCTCCTCCAGGGACGCGGCGGTCTCCTCGATGCTGGAAGCCTGCTGCTCGGTGCGCGACGACAGGTCCGCGTTGCCGGCGGCGATCTGCCCCGAGGTCACCGTCACCGCTTCGGCGCCAAGGCGCACCTTGTCCACGATGTCCCGCAGCCTCTTCTGCATTTCCGCGAGGTCGCGCAACATCGCGGCGGCCTCGTCGCGGCCGGACAGCTCGATGGCGCCGTTCAGGTCCCCCGATGCGATGAGGCGGGCGCTGTCCCGGGCGCGATTGATGGGCGCCACGATGGAATGCGATAGCACGAGCGCGATCGCGAGGCCGCCCAGCAGGCCGCAGGCCGCGGTGACCATGATGGCGGTGCGCGCGGAGTGCGCGGCGGCGGCGGCGTTCTTGCGCGCGTCGTCGAGCTGCGCCCGCTCCCAATCCACGAACAGCTGGATCGCGGCGAGGTAGTCTCTGGCGAGCGGGGCGAATGTCGTCTTCAGGTCCTCCCGGACGTCCTCGCCCTTCGCGCGGCGTTCGATCATCTGCGCCTTGTAATCCTTGTAGCGCTTGCGGATCACGGAAATGCTCTCCATGAGCCTCTTGCCTTCCGGAGCCGTGACAAGGGTCTCCAGCGCCTTGTCGCGCTCGGCGACCTGCTTCACGGTGCCGTCCATGTCCCTGCGCAGGCGCTCGGCAATCTCGTCTTTGGGATCGAGCGCGAGCGCCGCCTCGAGGCGCACGACGTTGGTTGCGATGGTGCTCATCCAGAGCTCGGAAAGCGTGACCTTGGCGATTTCCTCCGTGGCCAGGCGTTCGACAACCCCTTCGAGGCTCTTCAGCTGCCAGACCCCCACCAGCGAACCGGCGCCCACGAGGATGAGCACGATGGCGAATCCCGCTAGCAGGCGCGTGTTGATGCGGAAAGACTGCAGGTTCATTCCCGAACTCCTCCGTAAGGTCTCTTGGCTCCGGCGGGAAGGCAGCCGATGCCTGGGCGAAGTGTGACAGACGCGCGCTACCCCAAAGCTACGGCG
>JADGRS010000252.1 GCA_017880705.1 Burkholderiales bacterium | reverse complement strand
TACTCTTCCGAGGCGGGCTCGACATCGAATCCGAGCGCGGCAAGGAGCGGCGCCGCGCCTGCGGCATCGGGTCCGCCGGAAAGCATCGGCGTCGCAAGCCCCTTCGGCGGCACCGAGGTCATGACCGCCATCTCGACGTAGCGCCCGCCGGCGGCATGCACGATCCCGGCGCAGCCGATCTTGGTTCCCGGGGACGCCGAGTTCACGTCGACGACGATCGCTCCGGCGCGAAGTCCCGCCACGGCGCCCGTCACGGCGGCGCGCGCCTGGCTCGCGGTCACGGCGCTCACGACGAGATCGGCGCCGCGCACCGCTTCGGCCGCGGTGGGCGAGGGGACGATGCCGTCGCCGCGAGCGCGATCCGCGATCGCGGCGCCGCGCTTCGGGTCATCCAGCAATCGGTCGTACATGCGCACCGAGGCCACGCCTCGCGCGCGCAGCGCGCGGCCGAGAATGCCCCCGACCTCGCCATAGCCGATCATCGCCACGTTGATCGTCGATACATCGATGGACGTTGTCATGTCACCTCTTGCCCTATCTTGCATTCGGAACGCGGCGCGTCCTGAGGAAGTCGTCGAGGGACTCGCCCCGCATCGACGCGTAGACATCGAGGTTCGAGAGACGCAGCACGCGTGCGAACTTCTCGAGCACGAAGAAATTGACCCCGTGCCGGATGAGTCCCAGCCAGTCGCGGCCGAGGACCAGCGCGGTCTCCTCCCCGGTGAGCCCCTCGGCCTTGCACAGGGCGGCCTCGTCGCGCACGAACCGCTCGCGGTACTCCGGCCGGGTCATGCTCCAGAAGAATCGGTTGATGCGGATCCGCTCGACGCTGCGCGCGACGTCGAAGGGATAGGTGCCGGCGATCTGGTCTATTCCCTGGAGCTGTGGGTTCATGCGCGGGTCACTCGGCGGCGCGGGCGAATCCGGACGCCGAAGCGGCGGGCTCCTCGTACAGCGCGACCGTCATCGCGGTCGACGTGGCGAGGTAGTAGTTCTGGTGAACCTTGCGGATACCGTCGCTCAGCGCCCCGCGCATCGCGAGCCACATGATCACCTCCACGCTTTCGGCGCCGCCGAGGCGCACGAAGTCGGCGTGCTTCATGCGCGTGAGCTCCATCGGGTCGCGCTCGATCAAGTCGAGGAAGCGCATGTCCCACTCGGTGTTGTTGAAACCGGTGCGCTCGCCGTGGATCTGGTGCGAGAGGCCGCCCGTGCCGACGATGACGACATCGAGGTCCTCGGGATAGGACTCGACCGCGCGCCGCACGGCCTGGCCGAGCTTGTAGCAGCGCAACGCCGTGGGCAGCGGGTACTGCAGGACGTTGATCTCGATCGGAACGAGGGCGCCGGGCCAGTCGGGCTCATGGGGCCACAGCAGCGACAAGGGCGAATTCACGCCATGGTCGAGGGCGCGCTCCTGGAAGACCGCGAGATCGAACTCGTCGTTCACCAGCGAATCCACCAGGTGCGCCGCGAGGCGCGGGTGTCCCTTGATCCGCGGCAACGAGCGCTTGCCAGCGCCTTCGTCGGCGATCTCGAATTCCGGGCTCGCGCCGAGCGCGAAGGTGGGGTAGAGATCGAAGAAGAAGCTGGTGAGATGGTCGTTGTAGAAGAACACGAGGACGTCGGGCCTTTTCTCGGCGAGCCAACGCGCCACCGGCTCGTAGCCCTTGAACAGCGGCGACCATGCGGGATCGTCCTGCTTGCCCTTGTCGTAGGCCAGGCCGATGGTCGGCACGTGCGAGGTGCCGATGCCTCCGATGATTCGCGCCATCAGGTCCTCCTCAAGGCGGCTTCAATCCAGGCACGAGTGCGGAACCAGGATCTCGCCGTCGAACAACGCTCGCGTTGTCCGTAGCAACGCGGCGCTCGTCACGGTCACCACCCCCGAAGCATTGCAGGTTTCGAGCTCCACCGTGAACTCTCCCGTGGGATGCTCGACGCTGACGCGCTTGCGCTCGCCGGCCTCCACGGCGGCGCATCTCGCGGCGACCGATCCCGGCATCACGCAAGCGGTCGCGACCGAGACCGCGCCGAGCACGCCGATCGCCTCGTGGCACATGTGGGGAATGAAGGTGCGGGTGCAGATCGAGCCGCCATCGCGCGCCGGGGCGACGAGGGTCATCTTCGGCACGACCTTCTTCGTGACGTCGCCCAGCCGCATCAGCGGGCCCGCCTTGAGCCGGATGGATTCGATGCGCGCCTTGGCCTTGGCGTCGGCATTGAGGCCTTCGCACGATTCGTAGCCGGTGAGGCCGAGCGCGCGCGCCTCGATGATGACGACCGGCATGCCGTTGTCGATGCAGGTGACGGCGACTTCATCGATCGTGTCGACCGCGTTGCCCGTCGGAAGGAGGGCCCCGCAGCTCGATCCCGCCGTATCGAGGAAATTCAGGAGCACCGGCGCCGAGCTTCGAGGCACGCCGCTGATGCGGGCATCGCCTTCGTAATCGACCTTGCCGCCGGGCGTCGCGACGCGGGCCTCGCACAGGCTCCCGGTGTTGACCATGTAGATGCGCACGCGCGTCGTGCCTTGGTCGGCGGCGACGAGCCCGCGCTCGATCGCGAAGGGCGCGACGCCCGCGAGGATGTTGCCGCAAGTGGGCGACACATCGATGCGCGCCTCCTCCACGACCGCCTGCGCGAAGAGATAGTCGATATCGGCCTCGGGGCGCTTCGACTTGGAGACGATCGCGATCTTGCTCGTGAGCGGATGCGCGCCACCCATGCCGTCGATCTGCCGCGGGTCGGGCGAGCCCATGGCGGCGAGGAGGACGCGGTCGCGTGAGGGCGCGTCGGCGGGCAGGTCCTCCTCGAGGAAATAGGCTCCCTTGGAGGTGCCTCCGCGCATCATCATGCAGCGGATACGGTGTTGTGCGGCCATGAAGGATTCTCGCACGACCTTGCGGCGGGCCTGCTCGCCACGAGGAGCCTCGCGACGGCGTGATAAAATTCGCGCTCATTCAAAGACTTCGACAATGTTCTCCGACTCGCAAACGATTGCCGCCGCGGATCCCGCGCTGTGGAGCGCCATCACCGCGGAGTTTCGCCGCCAGGAGGAGGGCATCGAGCTCATCGCCTCCGAGAACTACGCGAGCCCCGCGGTGCTCGCCGCGCAGGGCACGGTCCTCACCAACAAGTACGCCGAGGGCTATCCGGGCAAGCGCTACTACGGCGGATGCGAATTCGTCGACGTCGCCGAGGCGCTCGCCATCGAGCGCGTGAAGAAGCTCTTCGGCGCCGAGTATGCGAACGTGCAGCCCCACTCGGGCTCGCAGGCAAATCAAGCGGTCTACATGTCGATGCTGAAGCCGGGGGACACGATCCTCGGCATGTCGCTCGCGCACGGCGGCCACCTCACGCACGGCGCCTCGGTGAATATTTCCGGGAAGCTCTACCACGCCGTCGGCTACGGCTTGAACGCGAAGGAAGAGATCGATTACGACCAGGTGCGCGACCTCGCGCGCGAACACAAGCCGCGCATGATCGTTGCGGGCGCGTCGGCCTACGCGCTGCGCATCGACTGGCGGAAATTCCGCGAGATCGCCGACGAGGTGGGCGCTCATTTCTTCGTCGACATGGCGCATTACGCCGGCCTCGTCGCCGCGGGACTCTATCCCACGCCGGTGGGCATCGCCGACTTCGTCACCAGCACCACCCACAAAACGCTTCGTGGCCCTCGCGGCGGCGTGATCCTCGCGGCCGCCCAGCACGAGAAGGCGCTCAACTCGTCGATCTTCCCGTCGATCCAGGGCGGCCCGCTGATGCATGTCATCGCCGCCAAGGCGATGGCTTTCCACGAGGCGCTGCAGCCGGGCTTCAGGGAATATCAGCAGCAGGTGCTGACGAACGCGAAGGTCATGGCCGAGACGCTCGTGGAGCGCGGACTGCGCGTGGTGTCGGGCCGCACGGAGAGCCACATGTTCCTCGTGGACCTGCGCGCCAGGAAGATCACGGGCAAGGACGCCGAGGCGGCGCTCGGAAGAGCGCACATCACCGTCAACAAGAACGCGATCCCCAACGATCCGGAAAAGCCCTTCGTCACGAGCGGCATCCGCATCGGCTCGCCCGCCATGACCACTCGCGGGTTCAAGGACGGCGAGGCGGCCCAGGTGGCGCACTACATCGCCGACGTGCTCGAGTCCCACGCGCACGCGGCCGAGATCGCGAAAGTGGGCGAGGCGGTGAACGCGATGTGCGCGCGCTTCCCGGTGTATGGTCCCGCCATGCGCGCGACGTACGGGATGAAATAATGAAATGCCCCTTCTGCAGCGCCGAGGACACCCAGGTCATCGACTCGCGCGTGAGCGAGGAAGGCGACTCCATCCGCCGGCGCCGCCGCTGCCAGGTCTGCAACAAGCGCTTCACGACCTACGAGACCGCGGAGCTGCGCATGCCCCAGATCGTGAAGACCGACGGCGTGCGTGAGGACTTTTCCTCCGCGAAGCTGCGCACCGGCTTCCAGCGGGCGTTGCACAAGCGCCCGGTCACCACGGAGCTCGTCGACGCGGCCATCACGCGCATCGAGCAGAAGATGCTCGCCCTCGGCGAGCGCGAGATCGACTCGCGGCGCCTGGGGGAGATGGTGATGGAGGAGCTTCGCAAGCTCGACAAGGTTGCGTACATCCGCTTCGCCTCGGTCTACAAGAGCTTCTCCGACGTCGAGGATTTCCGCGACGCCATCCGGGAAGTCAAAGACAAGTAATTTGCCGTTCACCCTCGAAGATCACGCATTCATGGTGCGCGCGCTGGCGCTCACCGAGCGGGGCCGTGACACGTGCACGCCCAACCCGAACGTGGGCTGCGTGATCGTCAAGGACGGCCGCGTGATCGGCGAGGGGTGGCACGAGCGCGCCGGCGAGGCGCATGCGGAGGCGCGAGCGCTCGCGGCGGCGAAGGAGTCCGTCGAAGGCGCGACGGTCTACGTCACGCTCGAGCCCTGCAGCCACCACGGCCGCACGCCCCCCTGCGCCGATGCGCTCGTCTCCGCGAAGGTGGGCCGCGTGGTCGCGGCGCTCGAGGACCCGAATCCGAAGGTGAAAGGGCAGGGCGCCGCGCGCCTGCGCGAGGCGGGGATCCGCATCGACTTGGGGCTCATGGCCGCGGAGGCCCTCGAGGCGCATCGCGGCTTCGTATGGCGCATGACGCACGGGCGTCCCTGGATGCGCGTCAAGGCGGCGAGCTCGCTCGACGGGCGCGTCGCGCTCGCTAACGGGCAAAGCAAGTGGATCACCGGAGAGGCCGCGCGCCGCGACGTGCACATGCTGCGCGCGCGATCGTGCGCGATGCTGACCGGCAT
>JADGRS010000251.1 GCA_017880705.1 Burkholderiales bacterium | reverse complement strand
GGGAACGCCTCCACCAAAAGTGAAGTACGCGATCCATTTGTACTACACGCGGTCGGACGATGCAAATGCCATTGCGAAACTCGATGGCGGCATCGCGATTCTCGATGCCGGCGCCTGGACCGCCGGTGAGAATCGATTGCATGGACACCGCACTTCAGTTCCTCAGCTCCTTCGCCACGATCGTCGTGATCAACCTGATGCTTTCAGGCGACAACGCGATCGTGATCGCGCTCGCGGCACGCAGCCTTCCTCCGCGCCTGCAGGGACGCGCCATCGTGTTCGGGACCATCGGCGCCGTCATCGTGCGCTGCGCGATGACGCTTGCGGTGGTGTGGCTCCTCGCGATCCCGGGATTGCTCTTCGCCGGCGGCATCGCGCTCATCTGGATCGGCTACAAGCTGCTCCTTCCCGACGAGAGCGAAGACTCCGCGAGCTTGATCGTGAAGCCGCGGGGGCTCTGGGGCGCGATACGCACCATCGTGGTCGCCGACATGGTGATGGGCGTGGATAACGTGCTCGGCGTGGCGGGTGCGGCGAACGGCAGCTATGTCCTGGTGGTCCTCGGGCTCGTCACCAGCGTGCCGATCGTCGTGTGGGGCTCGACCTTGCTCTTGAAGTGGGTCGAGCGCTATCCCGTCATCGTCTATGTCGGCGCCGCGGCGCTGCTGTGGACCGCGGCGAAGATGATCTCCGCCGAGCCGCTCGCGCAGGAGGCCACGGGCCATCCGCTGGTGCTGGTCCTGCTCTATTCGATCGTCGTCCTCGGCGTGCTCTGGGCGGGCTTCGTCCGCAACCACCGGCACCTCGAATCACGCATCCACGCGCGGCTCGCGCAGATGGCGTCCCGGATTTCACCCGATGCAGCCAATCCCCAAGGAGGCCCCATGAACATCGTCCTCGTCCCCGTCAGCGACCTGCCGAACTCGCATCACGCGGTGCAGCGCGTCGTGGCGGAGTACCCACAGAATCCCGGCATGGAGGTCCACCTCCTGAATGTGCGCCGGCCCCTGTCGCGCCGCGTGTCGCAGTTCGTGCGCTGGTCGCTGCGCGAGGAGTACCACCGCGAGCGCGCCGAGCTGGCGCTCAAGCCCGCGCGCGCCATCCTCGAACGCAACAACATCCCGTACAAGGTTCACATCCGCCTGGGCGACGCCGCGAAGGTGATCGCCGACGAGGCCAGGCGCCTCGGCTGCGACCGCATCGTGATGAGCACCGCGCGCAAGGGCTCGATCACGCGCATCCTCGAAGACTCGACCACCGAGCGAGTGCTCGCACTCACCTCGGTGCCGGTCGAGCTAGTCGTCGGCGACGCCATCTCGCCCTTCGAGCGCTACGGCGTGCCCGTGGCGATCGGCTCCGCCCTCGCCGCCCTCGTCGCCGTGATGGTCGCGGACTGAGCGCCCGTAATTGGTGTCAGGTACGAATTTCGGCCACCGAAATTCGTACCTGACACCAATTACGTTTCCGCCAGTTTCGCGGCGCCGAGGAGCGTCGCCCTGCCGGTTGTGACGGCGCGCACGGGGATCTTCATCAGCGCGGCGGAGAAGGCGCCCTTCGCGCAGAAGGCTTCGCGGAAGCGGCTGCCGAGAAGCTGGCCGTGCAGGCGCGCGATCACGCCGCCGGTGAGGTAGACGCCACCGCGCGCCATCACCGCGAGCGCATGGTCTCCAGCGACGTTGCCCATGCACTCGAAGAAGAGCTCGAGCGCGCCGGAGCAGGCGAGATCTCCCTTCGCCGCGCGCTCGGCGATCCACTCGGCGGAGGCGTCGTCCTCGGCCTCGCCCGGAGCGTGCGCCGCTGCGCCCTTCATGAACGAGAACACGTGCGTGAGCCCCACGCCCGAGACCACGTCTTCCGCCGAGACGCGCCCGTGGGACTCGAAGATCGCCTGCCAGAGCTCGGCTTGCTGCGGCGTCGCCGGCGAGAATCCCGCGTGCCCCGCCTCTCCCGGCACCTCGCGCCATCCCGATTCGGTGCGCACCACGTACGCGATGCCGAGGCCGGTTCCCACGCCCATCACCACGCGCGGCTCGCCGGGCGCGGCCTTCCCCGGCTGCACCGTCACGAGGTCGCGTGGAGCCAGCCAATCGAGTCCGTGCGCGGCCGCGGCGAGGTCGTTCACGACGCGCACTGTGGGAATGAGGAAGCGGCTGGAGATCGCATCGCCGTCCACCGTCAGCGGCCGATGCGTCATCTTGATTCTGTTGCCGAGCTGCGGGCCTGCGACGCCGAAGCCAGCGGCCTCGATGCGCTGGCCCTTGTCGCGCACGACGTTCCACTCGCCGAGGAAGGCCGTGAGCACGTCGGAGAAATTCGCCGCTTCCGACGTGGCGTAGCGGCGCGCGAGCTTCGGAAGCCATTTGTCGCCGTGCGCTTCGCCGACTTCCAGGAGGATCTTGGTCGCTCCGACATCACCCGCAAGAATCAAATCGCGTCTCCCGGCAAAAAAAAGAGGGGGGCAGTTCGCCCCCCTCGCATCCCTGATTCACCTTCACCCCAACCCTCCCAAGCGGGAGGGGCAACACAAACTCTACTGGCAGGCCTCGCAATCGGGATTGTCGATCGAGCAGAACTTCGCCTCGTCGGCAGCGCCCTCGCCGGCCGCCCCCATCGCACCCTGGCCGCCCGACGCGGAGACGGCGTTCAGCTCGCCGCCCTTGCCCGTCGACTTCTCGGCACTGGTGGCCGCCAGCGTGCGCAGATAATACGTGGTTTTCAATCCTCGCAGCCACGCGAGCTTGTAGGTCTCGTCGAGCTTCTTGCCGGAGGCGCCGGCCATGTAGATGTTGAGCGACTGCGCCTGGTCGATCCACTTCTGGCGGCGGGCGCCCGCTTCCACGAGCCACTTCGGCTCGACCTCGAACGCGGTCGCGTAGAGGTTGCGCACCTCCTGCGGCACGCGGTCGATCTTGCCGATGGAGCCGTCGAAGTGCTTGAGGTCGTTCACCATCACGGCGTCCCAGAGGCCCATCTTCTTCAGGTCGCGCACCATGCTCTCGTTCACCACCGTGAACTCGCCGGAGAGATTCGACTTCACGAAGAGGTTCTGGTAGTTGGGCTCGACGGAGGCCGACACGCCGATGATGTTGGAGATGGTCGCGGTCGGCGCGATGGCCACGCAGTTGGAGTTGCGCATGCCGTGCTCCTTGATCCGCTTGCGCAGCGCCGCCCAGTCCATCGATTCCGACATGTCCACCTCGACATAGCCGCCGCGCTCGTCGAGGAGGCGCTTGAGCGAGTCGTTGGGCAGGATCCCCTGGTCCCAGAGGGAGCCGGGGAAGGTCGAGTAGCGGCCGCGCTCCTTCGCGAGCTCGGTCGAGGCCCAGTACGCGTAGTAGCACACCGCCTCCATCGACTTGTCGGCGAATTCCACCGCGGCCTCGCTCGCGTACGGGATGCGCAGCTCGTGCAGCGAATCCTGGAAGCCCATGATGCCGAGGCCCACCGGGCGATGGCGCTTGTTGGAGTCGTGCGCCTTGCGCACCGCGTAGTAGTTGATGTCGATCACGTTGTCGAGCATGCGCATCGCGGTGGTGATGGTGCGCTTCAGCTTGTCGTGGTCGAGCTTGCCGCCCTTCATGTGGGCGAGGAGATTAATGCTGCCGAGGTTGCATACGGCGATCTCTTCCGCGTTCGTGTTCAACGTGATCTCGGTGTTCTTGGTGACGAACCCGTTCACCGTCCACGCATGCGTCTCGGAATCCACCGTGAGGCAGTATGCGTCCTCGTTCGGCAGCCGGGTGAGCTCGGTGAAGGTAGCGTGAAGCTTCTGCTCGTCGCCTTCCTTCTGCAGGTTGCGAAGAAAACGCGCTGCGGCCTCCGACTTGCGAGTCTCGCCCAGGCGCGTGATTTCTTCCGCGATCCTGCAACCCTGGATCGAGGTGATCAACAGGCGGTAGAGCGGCTGGCTCCAGTAGGACTTCTTCCCGCCCCGGCCATCCGGGAGCAGATGCTGCTCGTGGCCGCGCATCACGTTGATCGAGGACTTGACGCCGAAGTTGGCCCACAACACCTGAAGCTCTTCGATGAGCTGCATGTCGATCGACGCGATCGCAAGGGTCGTGACGTCATCGCTGCTCACCACGTTGCCGTCGGCCTGGTACAGCCCGCGCAAATACGCGGCAACCGTCTCGCGATCGCCCTCCCACACCATGCGCGGGACGCGCGTCTTGTTCTCCGCGGTGAAGCCGTGCTCCTCGAGCAGCCGGCACAGAGGCGCCGACGAGAGGCGCGCCTTGCCGGTGCTGGCATCGAGCCGGAAGACCGGCGTAACCGTGGAATTGGTCTTCAGCACCGTGTTTCCGTCCAGCAGCAGGTGCACGGATTCGGTCGCCTGCTCGATCAGCGCGAAATCCTGCTCCCAGATGTCGATGAAGACGCTGTCCTTGCCGAACGTCCCGTCGCCCGCAATCAAACCCATGAGATACGACAGGTCGGGCATGTGGTCGGGGCCCCACAATCCTTCGAGTTGCTGGATGAGGAGCTTGTCGCCGCTCGCCAGGTGTTGCGCCTCGACCCAACCACGATCCTTGACCCACACCTTGTGATCTGGCGTGACCTTGTGCGTGTAACCCTCTTGCGTTTCGATGCGCACCATCGGCGCATTCGGGCGCGGTAGCAGCATCTCGGAGGCGCCATACACTCCGTCGAGGCCGACCACCTTGTTTTTCCCGCCCAACGCGTACAGCTCGCCGATCGTGAGCATTCCGCGATCGGTGACCACGCGCTGATCGGCGGCGATGCAGCACAAGTTCGAAGAGTGCACGACGCCCACGTGGCTCTGCGGGCTGCGGATGTTGGCCGCGTCCTTGAACGTGATCCACGGATGCCCCGTCTCGAAGAGCATCGTGAGCATCTTGCGCCACAGGCTCTGCGCGGCGATCTTCTTGTGGAGCTTGATCTCGCCGCGCGCGGCCTTCTTCTCGTAGATCGTGTAGGCCTCCTCGAAGGCCTTGCCGAACTTGTCGTGCAGATCCGGTACGTCGGAGGGCGAGAAGAGCGTCCAGTCGCCGCCCTCCATCACGCGCTTCATGAAGAGGTCGGGGATCCAGTTCGCCGTGTTCATGTCGTGGGTGCGGCGCCGGTCGTCGCCGGTGTTCTTGCGCAGCTCGAGGAACTCCTCGATGTCGAGGTGCCACGTCTCGAGGTAGCAGCACACCGCGCCCTTGCGCTTGCCGCCATTGTGGGCGAGGCCGCCGGTCGTCATGTACGACTCGTCGCCCTCGACCTTGAGGTCGTACACGAAAGGCTTGGGCGAAATGTCCTGCACGTCAGTCACGCGCGAGAAGAGCTTGCCCTCGATCTCGAGCCAGTTGCGCTTCACGATAGGC
>JADGRS010000002.1 GCA_017880705.1 Burkholderiales bacterium | reverse complement strand
TGTCCTCGTGAACGCGGTGATCAACGCGTTTCGCCTCGTCGACCACATCGTGGTGATGACCAAGGGCGGCCCCAACAACGCGACGTCGCTATTGCTCTTCCACATCTACCAGGTGGGATTCAGCTATTGGGACACGGGCTACGCGGCGGCGCTCACCGTGGTGCTGCTCGGGATCCTGGGCGCGATCGCGCTCGCGCAGTTCTTCCTGCTCGACAAGCACGTGCACTACCAGTGAGACGCCTCGAGACCGGCGCGGCGTGGCTCCTCGGGTTCCTGTGGATCCTGCCGCTGCTGTACGCCTTCTGGACCGCGTTCCATCCGCCGGAGTTCTCGACGCGCCTCGCGCTCTTCGCGCCGCTCACCCTCGACAACTTCCACCGCGCATGGGAAGCCGCGCCCTTCGCGCGCTACTTCCTCAACAGCTTCCTGCTGGTCACGATGGTGCTGGCCGCGCAGCTCGTGCTGTGCACGCTCGCGGCGTATGCGTTCGCGCGTTTCGAATTCCCGGGCAAGGACATCGCCTTCGTGCTGGTCCTGGTGCAGCTGATGATCATGCCCGACGTGCTCATCGTCGAGAACTACCGCACCCTCGGCAAGCTCGGCATCCTGGACTCGATCCCGGCCATCGGCCTGCCGTACATGGCATCGGCCTTCGGGATCTTCCTCCTGCGCCAGACTTTCAAGACGATTCCGCGCGAGCTCGACGACGCCGCGCGCGTCGAGGGCGCGAGCTCCCTCGAGGTTCTATGGAAAGTCTACGTGCCGCTCGCGCGCCCCACGTACCTCGCCTTCGGCCTGGTCTCGGTGAGCTATCACTGGAACAATTTCCTTTGGCCGCTCATCGTCACCAACTCGGTCACCTCGCGGCCGGTCACCGTAGGCCTCCAGGTGTTCTCCTCGGGCGACCAGGGCATCGACTGGTCGGTGATCACCGCGGCGACGCTCATGACCTCGGCGCCGCTCCTCGTCGCGTTCCTGCTCTTCCAGCGCCAGTTCGTGCAGTCGTTCATGAGGGCCGGGATTCGCTAGGCAGGGCGCCGGCCTCGATGAGGATCGCGCGGGCGATGCCGAAGCGGTCCTCGTACACCGTCTTCGGTCCCGGCGTGAGGTTCATCGCGAAATAGGCGGTGGGCTTGCCCTTGCGCTCGATCCAGCCCACCCACCAGCAGACGGGATTCTTCACCGCGCCCGAGGTTCCGGTCTTTCCATAGAGCGTGTACGCGGGCTTCTTCTCGCGCACCAGCACGTTGCGCACGAGGCGTTGCGAGCGCTGCGTCATCGGCAGCGCCCCCTCGGAGAGCTTGCGCAGGAAGTCCACCTGCTCCATGGCGCTCACGCGCAACCCGCCCTGGAGCCAGAAGAGGTCGATGCCGCCGGTCATGTCCTTGTTGCCGTAGTCGAGCCTGTCGAGCCACTCCTTCATCCGCTCCTTGCCGGTGCGGCGCGCGATCTCCTGGAACATCCACACGACGCTGTCGCGCATGCCGGTCTCGAGGGTCTGGTCGCGCTCCCACGTGGCGTACGGCTTGGGCTTGCCGTCCCAGCGGAACACCTCGTTCTCGTCGGTGATCGAGCCGACCTCGAGGCCGATGAGCGCGTTGGGGATCTTGAAGGTCGAGGCAGGGAGGAACCGCTGGCGCGCGCGCGATTCGTTGAGGATGAGATAGCGGTCCTTCGCCGGCTCGAAGAGGACGAAGGTGCCGCGAACCCCTTTCGCGTCGAAATGCTTCTGCCAATCCGAGCGGGACAAGGTGTCGGACGCCGAAGCGGAGAGGCTGGTGAGCAGGACCAGCAGCGGGGAGACGAAGCGTTCCATGGACTTGCCCTTCAATCGTGTGGACAAGGGCGAGCCTGCCCGGCAATTCTGTCAAAATCCGGGCAATCGGAAGGTCAATTCGGGCATGAAACTCATCACCTGGAACATCCAGTGGGGCCGCGGAATCGACGGTCGTGTCGACCTCGAGCGCATCGTGCGCACCGCGCGCGAGATCGCCGACTTCGACGTGATCTGCATGCAGGAGATCGCGGACAATTTCCCGGGCCTCGCGGGCAACGACGACGGCGACCAGTTCGAGACGCTCGCGCGGCTCCTGCCCGGCTATCGCAGGATCGAGGGATTCGGCGTGGATCTCGCCGGCGACGGCGCGCGCCGCCGCCGCTTCGGCAACGTCATCTTCACGCGATACGGCGTGCTCTCCGTGCGCCGCCACGCGCTCCCGTGGCCCGCCGATCCCGGTAAGGAAACGATGCCGCGCGTGGCCATCGAAGCCACGCTGCAGGCGCCGATGGGCGCGCTGCGCGTGACGACCACGCATCTCGAGTACTACTCCGACATCCAGCGCCGCGCCCAGGCGCAGCGCCTGTGCCAGCTTCACGACGAGGCGTGCCTGCGCGCTTTGCATCCGGGGCGCGCGACATCCGAAGGCGGTCCCTTCGACACGACCCCGCAGACGACCCACGCACTCCTCGTGGGCGACTTCAATTTTCCGCCGGACAATCCCGCGTACGGCGACATCCAGCAGTCGCTCGCCGCCGAGGTTCCCGCCTATCGCGACGCGTGGCCGCTCGTCCACCGGAATCGGCCCCATGCGGCGACGTTTTGCGTCCACTCGCAGGAGTACAGCAGGTCGCCGTACTGCTGCGACTTCGCCTTCGTGAGCTCCGATATCGCGCAACGCGCGCGCGGCCTGCAGGTCGACGCGCAAACTCAGGCGTCCGACCACCAGCCCATGCTCCTCGAACTCGACGATCGCTGACACCATGTCCGAAAGAACCCTGAATCTCGAGCCCCGCCTCTACCGCTACCTCATCGATCATTCCGTGCGCGAGCACCCGGCGCTGCGCGAGTTGCGCGAGGCGACGGCCGGCATGCCGCACGCGGGCATGCAGATCTCGCCGGAGCAGGGCCAGTTCATGGCGCTGCTGGTACGCCTCCTCGGCGCGAAGCGCACGCTCGAGATCGGCGTCTTCACCGGATACAGCGCGATGAGCGTCGCACTCGCGCTGCCTCCCGGCGGCAGGATCGTCGCCTGCGACGTGAGCGAGGAATGGACCGCGATGGCGCGCGGGCACTGGGAGAAGGCGGGCGTGGCCGCCAAGATCGACTTGCGCCTCGCGCCGGCGCTGCAGACGCTCGACAAGCTGATCGCCGACGGCGCCGCGGGCACCTTCGACTTCGCCTTCATCGACGCCGACAAGTCGAACTACCCCGGCTACTACGAGCGCTGCCTCGCGCTCGTGCGGCGGCGGGGCCTGATCGCGGTCGACAATACGCTCTGGTCCGGCGCGGTCGCCGATCCGGGCAACGACGAGCGCGATACGCTCGCGATTCGCGCTTTCAACGACGCCGTGCACGGGGACGAACGCGTGGAGATGTCGCTGCTGCCGGTCGGCGACGGCCTCACGCTCGCGTTGAAGAAGTGAATCGCGCGGCTCGCTAGCCCGTCGCCGCGCGCCAGAGGATTCCCGCCACCAGCACCGCGAGGACGACGGCGATCGCCGCGAGCACGCGCGTCTGCCGTCGCTGCGCACGCCCGAGCTCGAGGATCGCGTTCTCAAGGCGCCGCGGCGCATCGTCGGCGAGCAAGCGATGCACGAGGCGCGGAAACTGCGGAAACGCCGCCGCCCAGAGCGGCGCCTCGGCGCGCATGTGCTTGAGGAAGCCGCGCACGCCCATCTGCTCGCTCATGAAACGCTCGAGGATCGGCTGCGCCGCGCGCCGCAGGTCGAGGTCGGGATCGAGCTGGCGCCCGAGCCCCTCGATCTGCAGCAGCGTCTTCTGCAGCAGCACGAGCTGCGGCTGCACCTCCATGTCGAAGCGCCGCGCCACCTCGAAGAGCCTCACCAGCATCTTGCCGAAGTAGATGTCCTTCAGGGGCCGGTCGAAGATCGGCTCGCACACCGAGCGCACGGCGCTTTCGAATTCGTCGAGCCGCGTGTCGCGCGGGATCCACCCCGCGTCGACGTGGGCGCGCGCGACCTTGCGGTAATCGCGGTGGAAGAACGCCATGAAGTTGGTGGCGAGGTAGTTCTTGTCCCCCTCGGAGAGCGTTCCCATGATGCCGAAGTCGACGCCGCAGTAACGCCCGTCGCGCGCGACGAAGATGTTGCCGGGATGCATGTCGGCGTGGAAGAAGCCGTCCCTGAACACCTGCGTGAAGAAGATCTCGACGCCGTCGCGCGCGAGCTTGCGGATGTCGATGCCGCAACGCTCGAGCTCGGCTACCGCGTTCACGGGAATGCCGTCGATGCGCTGCATCACCATCACGGCGCGATTGCACCAGTCCCAGTACACCTCGGGAACGATCAGCAGCCGAGCGTCGGAGAAGTTGCGGCGCAGGTGGCTCGCGTTGGCGGCCTCGCGCAGCAGGTCGAGCTCGTCGCCGACGATCTTCTCGAACTCCGCGACGACCTCGCGCGGGCGAAGGCGCCGGCCGTCGGGAACGATCCGCTCGACGACGGCCGCGAGCGCATGGAGAAGAGCCACGTCCTCGGCGATCACGCGCTCTATGCCCGGGCGCAGGATCTTCACCGCGGCCTCGCGCCCGTCGGGAAGCGTGGCGAAGTGCACCTGCGCCACCGAGGCGCTCGCGATCGGGTCGCGATCGAACGACGCGAACACTTCGGCGTGGGGGCGGCCGTACGCCCGGTCCAGCGCGGCGGCGATCGCCGGCCACGGAACCGGCGGGACCCGGTCCTGCAGCTTCGCGAGCTCGTCGGCGATGTCCTCCGGGATCATGTCGCGCCGCACCGAGAGAAGCTGGCCGAATTTCACGAACACGGGGCCGAGGGATTCCAGCGCGAGCCTCAGGCGTTCGCCGCGCGGCCCCGCCACGGGCCGCCAGAAGCGGAACGCGCCGAAGAAGGCGCGCGCGACGACGCCGCGACGCGGCAGGAATTCGTCGAGACCGAAGCGGCCGATGGTGTCGACGATGCGAAGGAGGCGCAGTGCTCGCATGGAAGCGCGATTCTACGCTGCGGTCGGCGCACGGTTTCGGGGCGCGCTTGCCGCCGGAAGCCGCGATGGTTACGCCTGTAGTCCGCACGGCCGCCCGGCGATTACGGATGTAGCGCCCGAGCCTATCTTGCGCGAGAGGGCGAATGCTATTCTCGGCTGGCCCGCGCGTCGCTGACTCTTCGGCGCCGGAGAGGCATTCAAAGACGAACCATGAACACCGACCGGCCCTTCACGCTCTTCTTCGTGCGCCACGGCATCACGGAGCCGAACTTTCGCGGCTTCCGCTGCGGCGGCGACAACGACATTCCGATGATGGACATCGGA
>JADGRS010000250.1 GCA_017880705.1 Burkholderiales bacterium | reverse complement strand
AACCACTTCGCGGTTGCCGTTCCCGCCATCGCGAAGTGGTTCGTGCCGTTTGCCTTCCGCTTCTCCGGCTGGGACGCCGGCACGAACCACTTCGCGATGGCGGGAACGGCAACCGCGCAGACCGGATTGTTCACCTCCGTCACCGCCGACGTGAATGATGGCGGATCGTTTTCCGGCGCGTTAACTGGCAGCGGCACGATCGGCGCTGCGGACACGAACGGCCGGGGCGCCGCCACGCTCAGTGCCGGAGCAACAACCTACGATTTGATCTTCTACATCGTGGATGCGAATCGCTTGATCTTCAACTCGGCACAGGTCGTGGCCAGCGGACATCCCTTGATTACCGGAGAAGCAACCGCCAGCGCCGGCCCTTTCTCGCAAGCGACCCTGAGCAACAGCCACATTTACCGGTTCGGAGGCTACGTTCCCGGCAGCCCCGACGTCGGAGTGGGCGTGCTCCATTTTGATGGGTCCGCCGCGCTGAGCGGAACCGCCTACGAACGAAGCGGCGGAACGGCGAACGCCACGACCCTCTCGGCACAATATGCGGTCGATCCCGCCGTGTTCGGGCGGATGTACGGCGACTTCTCCAAGGACAACCCGATGTGGGCCGCTGTGCCTACGGCGACGGGACAGGTGTACAACTGGCCGAAATCGACCTACATCGCCGAGCCCCCCTTCTTCCAGGACTTCGGCATGAGCGCGGGACACGCGCACGACGTGCACGACGCGCGCGTGCTCGGCATCTTCGGCGACTCGGTCACCACCGACCACATCTCGCCCGCGGGATCGATCAAGGAGTCGTCACCGGCGGTGCAGTACCTCATCGCGAATGGCGTGAGCAAGGCCGACTTCAACAGCTATGGAGCGCGCCGCGGCAACCACGAGGTGATGATGCGCGGCACGTTCGCGAACGTGCGCATCAAGAACCTCATGCTGCCGCCGAAGGCCGACGGCTCGCGCGTCGAGGGCGGCGTCACCATCTTCCAGCCCTCGGGCGAGCAGATGGCGATCTACGACGCCGCGATGAAGTACATCTCGCAATCCACGCCGACCGTCGTCTTCGGCGGCGAGGAGTACGGCTCCGGCTCGTCGCGCGACTGGGCCGCGAAGGGCACCCAGCTCCTCGGCATCAAGGCCGTGTGCGTGCGCTCCTTCGAGCGCATCCATCGCTCGAACCTCGTCGGCATGGGCGTGCTGCCGCTGCAATTCAAGGGCAGCGACTCCGCGCAGTCCCTGGGGCTCGTCGGCGACGAGACCGTCGATGTCGTCGGAATCGAATCCGGCATCAAGCCGCAGATGGACGTGAAGCTCGTGATCCACCGCAAGGACGGCTCGGTCAAGGAAGTGCCGGTGCTCCTTCGCATCGACACGCCGATCGAGGTGGACTACTACCTGCACGGAGGAATTCTCCCCTACGTGCTGCGCGACCTCGTCTCGAAGCAGCCGCAGGCGGCAGTCACCGCTTGAGGAGAGGTGTCGTGATGACGAGCTTTCCGGTGGACCTGCGCTCGAGCAGCGCGTTCATGGCGTGCGAGGCCTTGTCCAGCGGATAGTTCGTCGTCGCCGGCGGGCGAAGCTTGCCTTCCTCGATCCATCGCAGCATCGTCTCGAAGTTCACGCGGTTCCTCGCCGGGTCTCGCTTGGTGAATCCGCCCCAGTAGACGCCCACAACCGAGAAATTCTTCACCAGCAGCAGGTTTGCCGGGACTGAAGGGATGCGTCCCGAAGCGAAGCCGATCACGAGGATCCGCCCGTCGGCGGCGATGCATCGCAGCGACTGGTCGAAGACGTCGCCGCCCACCGGATCGAACACCACGTCCACGCCTTCGCTCGTCAGGGCCTTCACCGCGTCCTTCACGCTATGCGTCGAGTAGTTGATCGCGTGGTCCGCGCCGAGGCGCTTCGCGGCTGCGGCCTTCTCGTCGCTGCCCGCGGTGGCGATCACCGTTGCGCCAAGGAGCTTGCCCATCTCGACCGCGATGGAGCCGGCCCCGCCCGCGGCGCCATGCACGAGCAGCGTCTCGCCCGCCCTCAGCTGCGCGCGATCGACGAGAGCGTAATAGGCGGTCCCGTAGGTCACCGGAAAACCCGCCGCCTGCTCGAACGTCATCGCGGCGGGAATGCGGAACACGCGGTCGGCCATGGCGATGACCTGCTCGGCCATGCCCCCGTGGCCCGTCAACGCCATCACGCGATCGCCCGGCGCGAGATGCGCGACACCCTCGCCCACCTCCATGATGACGCCCGCGCATTCCATTCCCGGCGAGAACGGCATCTCCGGCCTCTCCTGGTACTTGCCGGCGATCATCAGCGTGTCGGCGAAGTTGAGGCCGGAGGCGTGCACGGCGAGCTTCACCTCGCCCTTGTCGGGCTTGCGCACATCGGCGACCTCCTCGACCACGAGCGTGTCGGGAGATCCGAAAGCCTTGCATAGCAGTGCTTGCATCGCGGCAGCGCCTTGCCAGAAATGGATCCGCACCGATCGTTGCACTGCCCGCCGATGGGTGTCAATCGACGGGCGTCGCCCGCCGGCCGCGGGATCTACATGAAAAACGGCGGCCCGCGAGCCGCCGTCTTCACCGCCGCGATGGACCGTTACCAGCCCTTCAGCTGCGCGCGAATCTCGCCGCCGGGGTTCCTCGCGCTATGCACGTTGACATAAAGGTTGCCGGCCTTGAGCGCTTCGTATTGCTCATCGGAGAGCTTCGCGCCGGGCGGCGCGACGAAGGTGTTGTCGCCTTCCTTCGTGAAAGGCACGATCACCGGTCCATTGGCCCCTGCGGCGGCCATGTGGATGTGAGAGGCCGTCGGCGTCATTCCGGTAGTGGTGATCTTCGCGGTCACGCTGTGATCGGGGTGGATCATCACCCAGCCGCTGCCGCTCGCAGAGGTCGTCACCGCCGGGACCTCGCTCGCGCCGGTGAGCGTCAGCTCCTGATGATTGCCGCGCATGCGGTGCTCGCCACGCTCGTCGCCCCGATCGTGAAACATGCCGCAGCCGCCCAAGGCGATCGCCGCGGCGAACGCAACAGCGCCCGCGCGCCAGGCATTTCTCGTCTCTATGCTCATGATCCCCTCCGTTATCCAGTTGTCGCCACGGAATTGCCCTGGCGCGTGTGGGAGTGGCGCGGACGGGAAAAGTTCAATCAGGCGAAGGCGATTCCTCCATCTTCGAGCGGTAGCGAACGTATCCGCTTGCCGGTGAGCGCGAATACGGCGTTCGCGACCGCCGGCGCCACCAGCGGCACGCCGACTTCGCCGAGCCCTCCCGGCTTGTCGCGCTGGGCGATGATCTCGACCTTGATCGGCGGGACATCCTTCATCCGGGGCAGCTGGAAGTCGTGGAAGTTCGACTGCAGCACGCGTCCATCCTTGAAGGTGATCTTGCTTCGCAGCGTGCTGATGAGGCCCGTCACGACGCCCCCCTCGAGCTGCGCCACCGCCTGGTCGGGGTGCACCATGAGGCCGCAATCGGCCACGATCGTGATGCGCTCGAGCTTCACCTTGTCCGCGCTTCCGGAAACCTCGCAGACGACCGCGGCGTATGTGTCGTAGCACTCCATCGCCGCGACGCCGAACGCGCGCCCCTTCGCGGGTGCGGCGGAATAGCCCGACACCTGCCCCGCGCGCTCGATCACGGCGCGTTGCAGCGGCATCTTGTCGAGCATCCCGAGGCGGAACGCGAGCGGATCCTGCTTCGCGGCGAGCGCGAGCTCGTCGATGAAGCTCTCGGTCGCAAACGAGTTGAGCGCGTGGCTCACGGAGCGCCAATAGCCGACGCGCACGCCGACGTCCTCGATGACGGTGGCGAGCTGGCAGTTCGGGATGTCGTAGGTGAAGTTGGCGAGGCCTTCCGTCATGAAGGGATCGTTGCCGTCCTTCACGAACCCGGGGAACGCGCGCGCGGTGACCGATTGCGAGACGAGCTTCGAGGAGAATGCTAGGAGACGTCCATTCTCGACGGAGCCCCGCATCACGTGCAGGCTCGGCGGGCGATAGAAATCGTGCTGCATGTCGTCGGGCCGGATCCAGATGAGCTTCACCGGCGTGCCCGGCATCGCCTTCGCGATCGTCACGGCCTGCGCGACGAAGTCGTTCTCGAGGCGACGCCCGAATCCCCCGCCGATGAACTGCGGATGGATGCGCACCTGCTCGGGCTTCATACCCGAAGCTTCCGCCGCGGCGCCCTGGGCGCCCTGCGGAAACTGCACGCTCGCCCAGACGTCCACGCCGTCCGCGGAAACCTTCGCGAGGCAATTCTGCGGCTCCATCGTCGCGTGGGAGAGCATCTGGCACTGGTAGGTCGCCTCGACCTGGGTGCCCTTCGCGAGCGCGCCCTGCACGTCGCCGACGTTCTTCGCGGTGTAGCCCGGACGATCCTTCGCGCGGTCGAGCGCCGCGTAGACCGCCGCCGTGTCGAGCTTCGCGCCGGGACCCTCGTCCCACTGGATCTTCACGTCGCCGAGCGCCGAGCGCGCGACCCAGTAGTGGTCGGCGACAACGGCGACGCCGTCACCGATGTTGAGGACCTTGCGAACGCCGGCGCGCTTCTCCGCGGCGGCGCCGTCGAACGACGCGACCTTTCCGCCGATCACCGGGCACGCGGCGAGCGCGGCGTAGAGCATGCCGGGCTGCTTCGCGTCGATGCCGTAGACCGTGCGTCCGCGCGCCTTGTCGGCGCCGTCGAGGCGCGGCAGCCGGCTGCCGATGACCTTGAACTCGCCCTTGGACTTGAGCTTCACGTCCTTGGGAACGGGCTGCTTCGCCGCGGCGTCGGCGAGCTTGCCATAGGCCACCTTGCGCTTTCCGTGCGTGACATGGCCGTCTTCCGCGCGCACCTCCGAGGCCGCAACCTTCCACTGCTCCGCCGCGGCGCTCACCAGCATCATGCGGGCGCTCGCGCCCGCCTGGCGCAACGGCTCCCACGCATCGCGCACGCTCGTGCTGCCGCCGGTGATCTGGCCGCCCAGCAACCTGTTGATATACACGGGGTCCACGCCCGCCTGCTCGATGCGCACGTGGCGCGGATCGACGCCGAGCTCTTCGGCAAGCAGCATCGCGAGCGAGGTGTGCACATCCTGCCCCATCTCGTTGCGGTGGCAGGTGAGCACCACGCCGCCATCGGGGAGGAGCTTGACCCATGCGTTGGCGGTGATGGCATTCGATGCGGCTGCCGCGGGCTCGGCGGCCTCGCCGAAGCGAAACGAGATCATCATTCCACCGCCGGCGATGGCGGAGACCTTCAGGAAATTGCGGCGCGAGACGGAGGCGACGTTGTTCATGCGGAGCCCTCCAGCTGTTTGGCGGCATCCTTGATTGCGGCGCGGATGCGCCCGTAAG
>JADGRS010000021.1 GCA_017880705.1 Burkholderiales bacterium | reverse complement strand
CAGCTCGGTCACTTTCGCGCGGATGGTGTAGTCCTGGTAGGCCGGAATGGCGATGGCCGCCAAGATGCCGATGATCGCAACCACGATCATCAGTTCGATAAGGGTGAAGCCCTTCTGGACGTTCTTCATGAGTTCTCCTAGTGATACGTTTGGGGTGCGACGATGGACACGCTGTGGTCTGTGCGGGTTCTATGCGCAACCCCCGTGCCACCACGCCGGAACGCCCAAAAAGGAGCTAATCACCCTTTAGTAGTGCATTGGGAAAATCAATAACACCAGCCGGCCGGTATTCCAGCCCATTCCCGGACCCCGGGCAGGCACAAGGTGACGGTCTGCGTCATCGGCGGCGGCGCTCACTTCAGAAAGAACCGGTATGCGGGATTGCGCGATTCGTCCGCATGGTCGTAGCCGAGCTCGCTCAGGAACCTGCGCAGCCCGACTCGCTCGTGCTCCGGAACCTGCAATCCGACGAGCACCCGCCCCACGTCCGCCCCGTGGTTGCGGTAGTGGAATAGCGTGATGTTCCAGCTCGATCCCATGCGCGTGAGGAAATTCATGAGGGCGCGCGGCCGCTCGGGAAACTCGAATCGGTAGAGGAGCTCGGGCGACTGGGTCGGCGCGCGCCCTCCGACGAGGTGGCGCCCGTGCAGCTTCGCCATCTCGTTGTCCGAGAGGTCCACCGCGGGCATGCCGTGCCGGTGCAGGCTCGCGATGAGGCGCTGCGTCTCCTCGCGGCCCGAGACCGATACGCCGAGAAAGACGTGCGCCTCGCGCCCGGGGGCGAAGCGGTAGTTGAACTCGGTCACGCTGCGCTTGCCGAGGAGCGCGCACAGCTCGCGGAAGCTTCCCGGGCGCTCCGGGATGGTCACGGCGAGGACCGCTTCGCGATGCTCGCCCAGCTCGGCGCGCTCGGCGACGAAGCGCAGCCGATCGAAGTTCATGTTGGCGCCGGACGCGATCGCGACGAGCGTCTTGCCCTTCGCCCGCCGGCGCTCGATCCAGCGCTTCGCGCCGGCGAGAGAGAGGCTGCCCGCGGGCTCGAGCACCGTGCGCGTCTCCTCGAAGACGTCCTTGGTCGCGGCGCAGATCTCGTCCGTATCGACGAGCACCATGTCGTCCACGAGCTCGCGGCACAGGCGAAAGGTCTCCTTTCCCACCTGCCGCACGGCAACCCCGTCGGCGAAGATGTTCACATGGGCCAGCGTCACGCGCCGGCCCGCGGCGAGCGAGGCCTGCATCGCGTTCGAGTCGACGGGCTCGACGCCGATCACCTTCGTGCGCGGCGACACGCGCTTCACGTAGGCGGCGATCCCCGCGATGAGGCCGCCGCCGCCCACCGGCACGAAGATGGCGTCGATGGGCCGGGGATGCTGGCGAAGAATCTCCACGCCGATGGTCCCCTGCCCCGCGATCACCAGCGGATCGTCGTAGGGGTGGACGAACACGAGCCCGTGGCGCTTCGCGAGCGCCTTCGCGTGCAGCGAGGCCTCGTGATAACTGTCGCCATGCAGCTCGACATGGGCGCCGCGCGCCGTCACCGCCGAGATCTTGATGCGCGGAGTCGTCACCGGCATCACGATCGTCGCCTTCGCGCCGAGCTTCTGCGCGGCGAGCGCCACGCCCTGCGCGTGGTTGCCCGCCGAGGCGCAGATCACGCCGCGCGCGAGCTCGCGCGGCGCGAGGCTCGCCATCTTGTTGTACGCGCCCCGAAGCTTGAACGAGAAGATCGACTGCTTGTCCTCGCGCTTCAGGAGGATATGGTTGCCCATGCGCCGCGAGATCGCGCTCGCCGCCTCGAGCGGGGTTTCGATCGCCACGTCGTAGACCTTGGCGGTGAGGATCTTCTCGAGATAGCCGTCGTTCTTCATGCGGGCTCCAGGGGCATCGCCGAAGCATAGCAAGGCGCGAGGCCTGCTACTCTTGCGGCATGGACGCCAATGCGCAGAAGAAGGCGGCAGCCGAGGCGGCGCTGCAATTCATCGACGACGACATGACCGTCGGCGTCGGGACCGGCTCCACGGTGAATTTCTTCATCGACGCCCTCGCCTCGAAGCGCGCACGCGTGAAGACCACCGTGGCGAGCTCGGAGGCGAGCGCGCAGCGCCTGCGCGCCCTGCGCATTCCGGTCTCGGAGCTGAACGACACCGACGGCTGCGACGTCTACGTCGATGGCGCCGACGAGGTCACCGAGCACCTCGCGATGATCAAGGGCGGCGGCGCCGCGCTCACCCGCGAGAAGATCGTCGCCGCGGCGAGCCGCCGGTTCGTGTGCATCGCCGACGCGAGCAAGCTCGTCGGCGTCCTGGGCCGGTTTCCGCTGCCTGTCGAAGTGATTCCGATGGCGAGGAGTTTCGTCGCCCGCCAGCTGGTGAAGCTCACCGGCGGCGTTCCGGAATTGCGCGCCGGCGTGACCACCGACAACGGCAACCTCGTCATCGACGTTCGCGGGCTATCCATCCTAAAGCCGATGGAGCTCGAGGCCGACATCGGCCTCATCGCGGGCGTGGTGGAGAACGGCATCTTCGCGCGCCGTCCCGCCGACGTCCTCCTGCTCGGCACCGATCAGGGCGTGCGGACGATCAACCGCCCGAAGTAGGGTTGCGAGTCATCCGGGCGAAAGGTCAAGCCTTGGGTACGTAGCCCTGCGCGGCGTCGGCGCCTTCACCGAAGAAGTGCTTGCGCATCTGCTCCTCGAGGTACTTGCGCGCCTGCGGGTCCATGAGGTTCAGGCGATTCTCGTTCACCAGCATCTTCTGGTGCTCGAGCCACGCCTTCCACGCCTCCTTGGAGACGCTTTCATAGAGCCGCTTGCCGAGCTCGCCCGGATAGGGAGGGTGGTCGAGGCCCTCGGCCTCCTTCTTCAGCTTGATGCAGTTCACGGTGCGCGCCATGGGCATGCCTCCAATTTCTAGATTTCCTTCACGAAAACTTTGGACCGGCGGTCGTAGTTGTAGAGCGCCTGCTTGCGCTCGGGGAGCCACCCCGGGTCGGTCTCGACGAAACCGCGCTCGAGAAACCAGTGAGTCGTGCGCGTGGAGAGCACGAAGATCGACTTGAGCCCCGTCGCGCGCGCCTTCGCTTCGGCGTGCGCGAGAAGCCTCTCGCCGCGACCGCCGTCGCGGTAGAAGGGATTCACCGCGAGGGCGGCGAGCTCGGCGGTCTGCCGGTCCGGGAAGTGATAGAGCGCGGCGCAGCCGAGGATGTTCCCCTCGGACTCGATCACGAAGAAGCGGCCGATGTCGCGCTCGAGGGCCTCGCGCTCGCGCTTCACGAGCACGCCCTGCTGCTCGAGGGGCTCGAGGATCTGCACGATTCCCGGGACGTCCTCGAGGGTCGCGACGCGGATGTGCTCGGGAGACTCGGGCACTACCATCGTGCCGATGCCGTGGTGCGTGAACAGCTCGATCAGCAGCGCGCCGTCCACGTGGCGGCTGATGAGGTGCGAGCGCTTCACGCCCTGGGAGCACGCCTTGATCGCGCAAGGCAGGTAGACCTGCACGTCCTCGGGAAGATTGTTCGACGCGGTGAGCTCGCTCGCCTCCCTCACCGTGAGCTCCGAGATGAGCTTGCCCTTCGCGTCGAGCGCGCCCGCGGTCTCGGTGAGGAAGATGAGCTTGTCGGCGCCCAGCGCGATGGCGGTCGAGGTCGCCACGTCTTCCAGGGTGCAATTGAAGACGTCCCCGGTAGGGGAGAAGCCCAGCGGAGAGATGAGCACCACCTCGTCGTCGTCGAGGCGCCGGCGGATCCCTTCCGCGTCGATCTTGCGCACTTCGCCCGTGTGCTGGAAGTCGACGCCGTTCACGACCCCCACGGGCTTCGCGGTCACGAAGTTGCCGGACGAGACGCGGATGTCGGCGCCCCACATGGGGCTGTTGGCGAGCTCCATGGAAAGAAGCGCCTCCATCTCGACGCGCACGATGCCGTTGGCTTCCTTCACGCACGAGAGCGCCTTGTCGTCGGTCACGCGGCGGTTCGCCACATAGCGTGGCGTGACGCCGTGCTCGCGCATCTGCTTCTCGATCTGCGGGCGCGTGCCGTGCACCAGCACCACGCGCACTTCGAGGCTCACGAGCACGTTGATGTCGTGCGTGAGCTGCTGGAACTCCCCGTCCTCGAGGACCTCGCCGCCGAAGGCGATCACGAAGGTGGCCCCGCCCCAGCGATGGATGTAGGGCGTGGCGGAGCGAAACCATTTCACGAAGGCTTCGGTCTTGAGCTTGGGGTTCCTGGCCATGGTTCCTTGACGCAAATCCACTGGTGCGATTCTATCGCGCGGAGAAATCTCCCCACAGCGCATTGATGGCGGCGAGCGCGGCCAGCGGCGCCGTCTCGGTGCGAAGCACACGCGGGCCGAGCGCGACCGGCACGCTTCCCTGCAGCAGGGCGAGGTCCCTTTCGCGCTCCGACAGTCCGCCCTCGGGACCGATCAGCAGCTCGAAGGGCCCTGCCGGGCGCGGGCGCTGCGCGAGCGGCGCCGCCCCGGGCGTGAGCATCCAGCATTCGATCCCCGGGCGCTGCACAAGCCACGCCTGGAACGCGAGCGTCGGGCGCACTTCGGGAATGCGGTTGCGCCCGGACTGCTCGCAGGCGGCGATCGCCACGCGGCGCCAGTGCGCCTCGCGCTTCGCCGCGCGCTCCGCCGAAAGGCGCACGACGCTGCGATCGCAGACGATCGGCTGGATCCATCCCGCGCCGAGCTCGACCGACTTCTGGATGATCCAGTCCATCTTGTCGGCCTCCGGCAAGCCGTGCACGAGACCCACTTCGAGGCCGGATTCGACCTCCGCGTCCCGCCACGAGCCGACCTTCACGTCGACGCGCTCGCGGTCGATGCGCTGGATGGTCGCCTCGTACTCGCCGCCACGGCCGTCGAAGACGGTGATCACGTCGCCCGCCTTCAATCGCAGCGCCTTGCCCACGTGCTGCGCCGCTTCGGGCGCGAGCGCGAACTGGGCGCCGGGCCCGAGGCGCAAGTCGCAGTGGATGCGGGGAAAGGGCATGAAAGTCGGGGCGCGAGGCGGGAAGCGGGAAGCGCGAGACGCGAGACGCGAGATGGGTGGGATGACGCGTTCCGATGCTAGCACGCGTGCACGAACGCCCCACGCCCCATCGCAGCTACAGAAACGCCTCGATCCCGCGCGGCGGCGTGCCCAGCCCGCGATGAACGAGCACGCGATGGCCCGCCCGCTCCCACGCGGAAATGAACTCGTGGGCCATATCGGTTTCCCGCGCCTAGAAGCTCATGCACGCGGCGCTGAGGAGCCCCACGCCGAGTGACAGCGTGCCGAGGAAGAATCCCTGGGCGCCCTTGCCCGCCGGAATGTCGTGGGTGATCGAGGGAATCATGAGCTTCACTGCGACGAACGCGCCGAGCTGCACCAGCATCGCGACGACGCCCCAGATCGCCATGTCGACAAGGGAGACGCTGTGCTCCACCGCGGCCGCGAGCGGCACGATGAAGCCGAGCATCGATCCCGACAGGCTGAACGAAGCCGCCATGTTGCCCTCGCGGATCAACGCGATCTCGTGATACGGCGTGATGCGGATGTAGATCGCGGTGAACAGGCCCAGGAGCACGAGCGAGACGCCGAGGTAGGCGAGGAAGGCGTCGAACCCGGCGAACGAATCGAAGACTTCTCTCATGGGAGCTCTCCTAGGAGGGGTCAAGCGAAGTAGTGGGGAACGAAACGGCTGGTGTTCTTCGTGATCGGCGTGGCGTCCTCGCGAATGCCGATGCCCGCAGGCTCGTCGCCGACGACCCACGATCCGATCACCGTGTAGTTGCCGTCGAAGCACGGCAGCTCATGGTAGGCCTGCCAAATGAAGCCTTCGGCGCCGTAGTCGCCGGGCGCCTCGATGCTTCCCGCGCTCGAGGTGATCGACACGTTGGCGCCCTCGCGCGAGTAGATCGGCTTCTTCACGAAGTCGGTCGCGAAGCGCCCCGGCTCGAAGCTCGCGGCGAGGAGGTTGGGATGGCCGGGAAACATCTCCCACAGGATCGGGAGGATCGCCTTGTTCGACAGGAGCATTTTCCACGGCGGCTCCATCACCTTCATCGCGTTGGCGACGAGGTTCTTCCCGAAGGCCTCGCGCACCATCCATTCCCATGGATAGAGCTTGAAGAGGGCGAGCATCGCGCGCGCCTCGAGGTCGACGAAGCGCGAGCCGTCCCAGCCGATGTCGGCGATGTCGATGGCGCGCGCGTCGAGGCCCGCCTGGGTCGCGGTGTCGCGCAGGTAATCGAGGTTGCCCATGTCCTCCACCGACTCCCCGTCGCCCGCGAAATAGACTCGCCCGTCGGCGGGCAGCTCGCCGCGGATCGCCTTCCAGCGCTCGATCAGCTTCTCGTGGAGGGAATTGAACTGGTCCGCGTCCTTGTGCACGTCCTGCAGCCAATACCACTGGATCACGCTCGCCTCGAGGAGCGCGGTCGGCGTGTCGGCGTTGTACTCGAGCATCCGGGGGCTGCCCTCGCCGTTCCAGGACAGGTCGAAGCGCCCGTAGAGCGACTTGTCGGCGCCGGCCCAGGAGCGCTCGATGAGGCCGTGGAACGGCTCCGGAATGGCGAAGCGGGCGAAGTCGCGCTTCTCGATCACGCGCGCCACGGCCTCGAGCGCGCGCGCGTGCAGCTCCGCGGTCGCCGCCTCGAGCGTATCGATCTCCGCGGCGCTGAAGCGATAGCACGCGCGCTCGTCCCAGTAGACCTCGCCGTCGATGGTGTGGAAGGCGAAGCCGAGCGCCTCGACCTTCTGCGGCCAGTCGACGCGGGGAATCAGCCGCTCGCGCTGCACGGGCGCGTCAACCGCCGGAAGCGTGCGCCGACGAGCCGAATCCGCCACGGCTGATCGACGATCCGGAGCTTCCCCCCGAGCTGCCGATGGCGTGCGCACCGCCGCCGCCGCTCGAGCTCCACCCCCTGCCGCCGAAGAAGCCGTAGTGAACGGGATACGTCGGGCCGTACCAGAAGCCGCTCGAGGCGTGGCGCCATTCGGTGGCGGGCCTGCAGTCCTCGGGCTTGTTGCCCCAATCGGCGAGGCAGTCCTCGCGGCTGTTGTACACGTCGTGCCGCTCCTCCGTGCGGCTGCACGCCGCGACCGACGCGACGCCGATCAGCACCAGCGTCACTTGAGAGGACCTGCGCAGTTTCCCGAGCATCGCCACCTCCAGGGAAGGACTAGCCCACCAGCTCGCGCACGTAGTTCGGCAACGCGAAGACCGCGCGATGAGTCTCGCCGTTATAGTACTGAAGGTCCCCGACTCCGCGCGCCGCGAGCACGCGATCGACCTCGGCGGGCGCCGGCGCGCGCGGGTCGAGCGTGTCGGAGGCGCATGCGAAGCCCCACGTCGAGCCGTAAAGGGGAATATGCACGAAATAGGGCGTCACGCGCTTGAAGATGCTGCGCAGGCTGTCGAGCGTCCCGCGCACCCGCGCGGGATGCGCGATCGGCGAGCCGAGATGAAGCGTGAGCGCGGCCCCCGGCGCCATCGCGCGCTTGGCGAGCGCGAAAGTGGCCTGCGAGTAGAGCTCCGTCGAGGGGCCGACCGGGTCGGTGAGGTCCATGGACACGAGGTCGTAGCGAGCCGCGGTCTCGCGCAGGTAAGCGAGGCCGTCGCCCACGGTGACCTCGAGCCGCGGGTTGTCGAACGCTCCGCGATGGACCTTGGCGAAGTGCGCCTTGGCGACTTCGATCACTTCGGGATCGAGCTCGACCATGTGCACCGCCTCGATCGTCGAATGCTTCAGGAGCTCCTCGGAAGACCCGCCGTCGCCGCCGCCGATCACCAGCGCGCGCGCCGGGTTCGGATGGGACGCCGCCGCGGGATGCACGAGATTCTCGTGATAGAAGAACTCGTCGCGCTCGCTCGTCATGTTGAAGCCGTCGAGCCTGAGGATGCGCCCGAGCTCGGGGGTGTCGTAGACCTCGAGGAGCTGGTAGGGCGTCTGCCGGCGCTCGACGAGCGTGCCGACGAAGTAAACCCCGCTCGCGTCGTTCAGGCGCTCGAAGATCTTCTCAGGCAACGCGCTTCTTGAGGGGAAGGTCTTTGCCACGAATCACGCGCTCCACCATGATGTCGGCGGGCTTGAGGGCCTTGATGAGCGTCGCGTAGACCGCTTCGGCCTTGCCCGTGTTGTCGGCGGTGAAGTTGCAGACGTACACATCGAGCGTGGCGCCGTCGCGCTCGGGCCAGGTGTGGATCGCCAGGTGCGACTCCGCCAGGACGACCGCGCCCGTGGCTCCGCCGTCCTGGGCGCCGTCATGGCCGTCGAATTGGTAGAAGTGGTCCCCGAGGACCGTGAGACCCACGTCGGTACAGGCCTTGACGCAGAGCTCGCGCAGCTTGCGGGACGAGACCAGCAGCTCGCCCTTCTGGCAGTTGTAGAGATCGGCAATGATGTGCAGTCCCTTCACTTCGATACCCCTTCCAAGCAAAAGTCCGCAGTGGAGGGACTGCATCGCGCGACCCCGGGCGTTCCGCAAAAAGCGGGACGCCCCTAGACCCAGGGCGGCGGGTGCAATCCTTCTTGCAGAGGTTTACCCAAGCGAAAAATATCGCGGTGAAAAAGTGCGCAAGTATAATCGCATAAGCCGTGCCACGTACAGCGTTTTCATGCGACTCCGGCCTTTCCTCGCGCCATTCTTCGAAACCTTCCGATGCCCGATACCCCCACGCAGCAAGCATCCCACGCCGATGTCGTAAACGCCATTCGCGCCCTCGCGATGGATGCCGTGCAGAAGGCCAACTCCGGCCACCCCGGCATGCCGATGGGCATGGCCGAGATCGCCGAAGTGCTGTGGCGCCGGTTCCTGCGCTTCAATCCGAAGAATCCCGCGTGGCCCGACCGCGACCGCTTCGTGCTTTCCAACGGGCACGGCTCGATGCTGCAGTACGCCCTCCTGCATCTCACCGGCTACGACCTGCCGATGGAGGAGATCCGCAACTTCCGCAAGCTCCATTCGCGCACCCCGGGGCATCCGGAATACGGCCTCACGCCCGGCGTCGAGACCACGACCGGGCCCCTGGGCCAGGGACTTGCGAACGCGGTCGGCTTCGCGCTGGCCGAGCGCCTCCTCGCCGCCGAGTTCAACCGGCCCGGCCACGGGATCGTCGATCACTTCACCTACGTGTTCGTCGGCGACGGCTGCCTCATGGAAGGAATTTCCCACGAGGCGTGCTCGCTCGCCGGGGTGCTCGGCCTCGGCAAGCTCGTGGCGATCTACGACGACAACGGAATCTCCATCGACGGGAAGGTCGCCGGATGGTTCCGCGACGACACGCCGAAGCGCTTCGCGGCGTACGGCTGGAACGTGATCCCGGACGTCGGCGGCAACGACCCGGCGGCGATCGCCGCGGCCATCGAGAAGGCGCGCGCCGGGAACGGCAAGCCCACGCTCGTCTGCTGCAAGACGGTGATCGGCTTTGGCTCGCCGCACCGCGCGGGAACAGCCAAGGCTCACGGCGAGGCATTGGGCGAGGCGGAGGTCGCCGCGACGCGCGTGGCGCTCGGCTGGAAGTACCCCCCCTTCGAGATTCCCGACTCGGTCTATCGCGCGTGGGATGCGACCGCGAAGGGCGCAACGATCGAAGGCGAGTGGAACGCGCGCTTCGCCGCCTACGAGAAGGCTCATCCCGACCTGGCGCGCGAGTTCAAGCGGCGCATCGCGGGCGAGCTCCCCACCGGCTGGAGCGAAATCGTCGCCGCCCTCGTCAAGAGCGCGAACGAGAAGGCCGAGAGCGTCGCGAGCCGCAAGGCCTCGCAGCTCGCGCTGGAAGCGATCGGCCCGCGCCTGCCGGAGCTCCTCGGCGGCTCGGCCGACCTCACCGGCTCGAACCTCACGATGTGGTCCGGCTCGAAGCCCGTCACGACGACCGAGGATGGCAACTACATCTACTTCGGGGTGCGCGAGTTCGGCATGGCGGCGATCGGCAACGGCCTCGCGCTGCATGGCGGCTTCATTCCGTACTCGGGAACCTTCCTCACGTTCTCGGACTATTCGCGCAACGCGCTGCGCATGGCCGCGTTGATGAAGGCGCGCAACATCTTCGTGTTCACCCACGATTCCATCGGCCTGGGCGAAGACGGGCCCACGCACCAGGCGGTCGAGCACCTCTCGAGCCTCAGGCTCATTCCCGGCATGGAAGTGTGGCGGCCCTGCGATACGGTCGAGACCGCGGTTGCATGGGCGCTGGCGATCGAGCACAAGGGGCCGACCTCGCTCGCGCTCTCGCGCCAGACGCTGCCTTTCGTCAAGCGCTCCGCCGAGGCGATCGCCGCGATCCGCCGCGGCGGCTATGTCCTCGCCGAAGAGGCGGGCGCTCCCCGCGCGGTCATCATCGCCACCGGGTCGGAGGTGTCCATCGCCATCGCCGCGCAGAAGTCGCTCGCGGAAGCGGGAATCGCGGCGCGCGTCGTCTCCATGCCGTGCACGAGCGTCTTCGACCGTCAGGATGCCGCGTGGCGCGCGAGCGTGCTGCCGAAGGGGCTGCCGCGAGTCGCGATCGAAGCGGGCGTCACCGATTACTGGCGCAAGTACGTGGGCCTCGAGGGCGACGTGATCGGCATCGACCGCTTCGGCGAATCGGCTCCCGCCCCGGACGTGTACCGGTTCCTCGGTATCGACGCGGAGCACGTGGTCGCCGCGGTGAAGCGCCTCGCCTGAGATGGCGGCTCGGCTCGTCGTGCGCGCCGCCGGGGTGGTCGACGCCGAAGCGATCGCGCGCGTGCAGCGCGAGACGTGGCGCACCGCCTACGCGGGCATCCTGCCGCTCGACGTCATCACGAGCATCGGCGAGCGCGACGCCACCGCGTGGCAGCGCAGGCTCGTGAACTCGTCGGGCGAGTCGGCCACGTGGATCGCGGAGCGCGCGGGAAAGGTCATCGGCTTCGCCTCGTGCGGACCGGCGCGCGGCCCCATCGACGGCCTCGACGGCGAGATCTACGCGCTCTACGTCCTCCAATCCCAGCAGCGGCGCGGCGTCGGGCGCGAGCTGGTGCGCGCCTGCGCGCGCCACTTCGTGCGACATGCGATCTTCGGGCTGTACCTGTGGGTGCTCAAGGCCAACCGCGCGCGCCTCTTCTACGAGACGCTCGGCGGCGAGCAGGTGCGCGAAAAGGTCGAGCGCCTGGGGCGCCACGACTTCGCCGAGATCGCCTACGGCTGGCATGACCTGACTTCGTTGGTTGTCGTCGACGACGGCTAAACAGGCGCGGTTTGATGCAGGCGAGGACGAGTCATCCCCGGTATTTGAAAGTGTTCTGCTCCGATGCTCCTCGCATCACCGCGTGATAGGGCGTGGGCAGCCCCTTGTCACGGTCTGCGGATGCGAAACGCGCCAGCATCGCCGTTCTTTTGGGCGAACAACTCACACACTGGTGGCGATGCGGACAGCGGGCATTCCTTCTCGAGCGAGGTTTATCAAGCCGCACAATCCGGGGGCGATGCCGGTCTTCTCGAGAGGGGGTGCCCCGCTCGCCGCACGAGAGAAGACGCACCACGAATCCGAGCGCTATTGTAAGTAGCGAGATCCCTCCCCTCCGAAGGGCCGAGGTCCCCCGGCTCGAGAAGACCGTCATCGCCCCCGGATTGCGCGGTTGCAGGGGCCTCGCAGAAAAAGCCGTCATGGCGATCGGCTAAAATACGGATCTCTCCCCGCGTCTTTCCTCCGGAGCGCCACTTCCATGACCGTCCGCGTCGCCATCAACGGCTACGGCCGAATCGGCCGCAACATCCTTCGCTCGCACTACGAAGACAACAAGTCCCACGACATCGCGATCGTCGCGCTGAACGACCTCGGCCCCGTCGAGACCAACGCGCACCTCACGCGCTACGACACGACCCACGGCAAGTTTCCCGGCGAAGTGAAGGTCGACGGCGACCACATGGTGGTGAACGGCGATCGCATCCGCGTGTTCGCGCAGCGCGACCCGGCGCAGATTCCCTGGGGAAGCCTCGGCGTCGACGTGGTGCTCGAAAGCACCGGCTTCTTCACCACCAAGGAAAAGGCCTCGGCGCACATCCGCGGCGGCGCGAAGAAGGTGATCATCTCCGCGCCCGGCGGCAAGGACGTCGACGCGACCGTGGTCTACGGCGTGAACCACAAGACGCTGAAGAGCTCGCACACCGTGATCTCCAACGCGTCGTGCACCACCAACTGCCTCGCGCCGCTGGTGAAGCCGCTGCACGATGCAATCGGCTTGGTGAACGGGCTCATGACGACGATCCACGCGTACACCAACGACCAGGTGCTGGTCGACGTCTTCCACGAGGACCTGCGGCGCGCGCGCTCGGCGACGCACTCGATGATTCCCGCCAAGACCGGCGCCGCCGCGGCCGTGGGCCTGGTGCTGCCGGAGCTGAACGGCAAGCTCGACGGCTTCGCGATCCGCGTGCCGACCATCAACGTCTCGCTGGTCGACCTCTCCTTCGTCGCCGCGCGCGACACGACCGCCGACGAGGTGAACTCGATCATGAAGAAGGCCTCCGAGGCGGGCGACCTGAAGGGCATCCTCGGATACAGCACGGGGCCCCTGGTCTCGGTCGATTTCAACCACGACCCGCGCTCGTCGATCTTCGACGCGACGCTCACCAAGGTGTCGGGCCGGCTGGTGAAGGTCTGCAGCTGGTACGACAACGAGTGGGGCTTCTCCAACCGCATGCTCGACGTCACGCTCGCATTGATGCAAGCGAAGTGACCAGCATTCTCAGGATGGCGGAGCTCGATCTCGCCGGCCGGCGCGTCTTCATCCGCTCCGACCTGAACGTGCCGATGGACGACGCCGGGAAGATCACCGACGACACACGCATCCGCGCCTCGATCGCTGCCTACAAGCTCGCCCTCGCCAAGGGCGCGGCGGTGATGGCGACGTCGCACCTCGGCCGGCCGAAGGAAGGCGAATTCTCCGAGGCGGACTCACTCGCGCCCGTCGCGAAGCGGATCGGCGAGCTCCTGGGCCGCGAGGTGGCGTTGAAGCGCGACTGGGTGGAAGGCGTCGACGTGAAGCCGGGCGAGATGGTCCTCCTCGAGAACTGCCGCTTCAACAAGGGCGAGAAGAAGGACGACGAGACGCTCGCGCGCAAGTACGCCGCGCTCTGCGACGTCTACGTGAACGACGCGTTCGGCACCGCCCATCGCGCGGAAGCCTCGACCCACGGCGTGGCGCAGTACGCGAAGGTGGCGTGCGCCGGGCCGCTCCTCGCGGCGGAGATCGACGCGCTCGGCCGCGCGCTCGCGAAGCCGAAGCGCCCGCTGGTCGCGATCGTCGCGGGGTCGAAGGTGTCGACCAAGCTCACGATCCTGAAGTCGCTCTCGGCGAGGGTCGACCAGCTCATCGTGGGCGGCGGCATCGCCAACACCTTTATGCTCGCCGCGGGCCTGCCTATCGGCAAGTCGCTTTGCGAGGCGGATCTCGCGCCCGAGGCGAAGGAGATCCTGGTGCTGATGGAGGCACGCGGCGCGGCGGTGCCGATTCCCACCGACGTGGTTTGCGGCAGGAGCTTCGCCGCCGATACGCCCGCGCAAACGAAGCCCGCGCGCGAGGTCGACGACGACGACATGATCCTCGACATCGGCCCGGAGACTTCCGCGCGCTACGCGAAGCTCCTGCAGGAAGCCGGAACCATAGTCTGGAACGGGCCCGTGGGCGTCTTCGAGTTCGACGCGTTCGGCAACGGCACCCGCACCGTGGCCGAAGCGATCGCATCCTCGAAGGCCTTCTCCATCGCCGGCGGCGGAGACACGCTCGCGGCGATCGCCAAGTACGGCGTGACCGACAAGATCGGCTACATTTCCACGGGCGGCGGCGCTTTCCTCGAATTCCTCGAGGGCCGGACGCTTCCCGCCGTCGATATCCTCGAGCGCCGCGCTCGCGAAGGAAGGTGATGGCCGCAGCCCAGCGCAGCACCAAGATCGTCGCCACCCTCGGGCCTTCGTCGAGCGACGCCGCGGTCCTTGAGCGCATGTTCCTCGCGGGCGTCGACGTGGTCCGCCTCAACTTCTCCCACGGCACGGCCGAGGACCACATCAAGCGCGCGGCGCTGGTGCGCGAGACCTGCCGCAAGGTGGGAAAGGCCGTCGGCATCATGGCGGACTTGCAGGGCCCCAAGATCCGCGTCGGCAAGTTCAAGGACGGCAAGATCCATCTGAAGACGGGCGACCCCTTCACGCTCGATGCGACCGTGACGATGGGGGACCAAGCCCGCGTGGGCCTCGACTACAAGGAGCTGCCGCGCGACGTGAAGGCGGGCGACGTGCTGCTCCTCGACGACGGCAAGCTCGTCCTCGACGTGGTGAAGGTGGACGGCACCGAGATCCGCACCGTCACGCGCCATGGCGGCACGCTCTCCAACAACAAGGGCATCAACCGCCAGGGCGGCGGCCTCACGGCGCCGGCGCTCACGCCCAAGGACATCGACGACATCCGCACCGCCGCGCAGATGAAGGTCGACTACGTCGCGGTGTCGTTCCCGAAGAGCGGCGCGGACATGTACATGGCCCGCGAGCTGCTGCGCGCCGCGGGCGGCCACGCGATGCTCATCGCCAAGATCGAGCGCGCCGAGGCGATCCCCGCCCTCGAGGACATCATGAACGCGTGCGACGGCATCATGGTCGCTCGCGGCGATCTCGCGGTGGAAGTGGGAGATGCGACGGTTCCCGCGCTGCAGAAACGCATGATTCGCCTCGCCCGCCAGATGAACAAGCTCACCATCACTGCGACCCAGATGATGGAGTCGATGATCTCGAGCCCGGTGCCCACGCGCGCGGAAGTCTCCGACGTGGCGAACGCCGTGCTCGACGGCACCGACGCGGTGATGCTGTCGGCGGAATCGGCCTCGGGCATGTATCCCGTCGAGACGATCGCGGCGATGAACCGCATCTGTATCGAGGCCGAAAAATCGCATCCGGTCACGCTCGAGAGCGAATTCCTCGACCGCGTCTTCACGCGCGTGGACCAGTCGATCGCGATGGCGGCGCTCTTCACCGCGTATCACCTGAAGGTGAAGGCGATCGCGTCGTTGACCGAGTCCGGCTCGACGGCGCTGTGGATGTCGCGCCTGAATTGCGGCGTTCCCATCTACGCGCTCACCGCGCAGACCTTCACGCGCTATCGCTGCACGCTCTTCCGCGACGTCTTCCCGCTCATGGTGAAGTACGTCGGCCACGATCGCGAGGAGCTGCTCGCCGAGGCCGAGGCGGTGCTGCTCGCCAACGGGGTCGTGCAACCCGGGGACATCATCGTGCTCACCATCGGCGAGCCCATCGGGAAATCCGGCGGCACCAACACGATGAAGATCGTGAAGGTCGGCGAGCATCGCGGAGGATAGGCAGCGGCGCGTTCGCGAAATGCTCGCGCGCGGTAAAATACGAAGCTCGAAGAAGCACGTCGACAATCCCAGTTCACTTCCAACGATCGCCAGGACACTCTCATGGATACCCAGATCCTCATGCAGACCTCTCGCGCCATGGTCGCCCACGGCAAAGGCCTGCTCGCGGCCGACGAAAGTGCCGGCACCTGCAAGAAGCGCTTCGACTCCGTCAAGGTCGAGTGCACCGAGGAGAATCGCCGCGTCTATCGCGAGATGCTCTTCACCACCCCGGGCCTCGCCGACTACGTGAGCGGCGTGATCCTCTTCGACGAGACGCTGCGCCAGTCCACGAAGGACGGCGTGAACATGGGCAAGTACCTCGAGAAGATCGGCATCCTTCCCGGCATCAAGGTCGACGCGGGCGCGCAGGACATGGCGATGCATCCCGGCGAGAAGGTGACCGAGGGTCTCGACAAGCTCGCCGGGCGCATGCAGGAATACTTCAAGCTGGGCGCGCGCTTCGCCAAGTGGCGCGCGGTGATCACCATCGGCGAGGGTATCCCGACGCGCGCGTGCATCGAGGCGAACGCCCACGCCCTCGCGCGCTACTCGGCCATCTGCCAGGAAGCCTCCATCGTGCCGATCGTCGAGCCCGAGGTGCTCCTCGACGGCACCCATTCCGCCGAGCGCAGCGAAGCGGTGCACGAGGAGACGCTCGAGACCCTCTTCCACGAGATGCAGCAGCAGGGCGTGTCGCTCGAGCACGTGATCCTCAAGGCGAGCATGGCGGTGTCGGGCAAGGACAACCCGAAGCAGGCGAGCGTGAAGGAAGTCGCGGAGCGCACCGTTCGCGTCCTCAAGCGCACCGTTCCCGCCGCGCTTCCCGGCGTCGTGTTCCTCTCGGGCGGGCAGACCGACGAGAACGCGACCGCGCACCTCGATGCGATGAACCGCATGGGCGGGGTGCCGTGGCCGCTCACGTTCAGCTACAGCCGCGCGCTGCAGGCGGTCGCGCTCAACACGTGGCGCGGCTCCGCCGGCAACGTCGCCGCCGCGCAGAAGGCCTTCCTCCATCGCGCGCACATGAACGGCCTCGCCGCGAAAGGCCAGTGGACTCCCGAGGTCGAGAAGAAGGCGGCCTAGCCACGTGAGCTCGCCCGCAGTCCCCGCATGCCGCAACTGCGGGGCGCCCGCGGGCGGAAAGTACTGTCC
>JADGRS010000020.1 GCA_017880705.1 Burkholderiales bacterium | reverse complement strand
CTGACCACCGAGAAGGAACGCGGATGGATGGACACGAGCCCCGTCGAGGTGGCGGTGCGCGTCGTGATTCTCGCCAGCGTTTCGATCGCCATCGGCGTCGCGGCGAGCCAGTCGCTGGAGATGGAACCCCACCCGACGACCGCCGTCGCCCACGCCGGGCGCTGACTCTCGTCCGGAAAGTGGGAGAATGGCCGGATGCGAATCCGGTTGGAAGTGCGGGCGGTCCTGGCGCTGGGAGGGGCGCTCGCCTTCACGCAGGGCGCTTTCGCGCAGGACTATCCCACCCCGAGCTTCGACTGCGCGAACGTCATGTCGCCGCAGGAGCTCCAGATCTGCCGCTCGCAGGAGCTCTCCGAGCTGGACGGGCGCCACGGATCCCTTGTGGAGCGCGCGATCCGCGCCTCTTCCAATCGCGAGCAGACGCAAACCGAGATGGACGCGTGGCTCGAGCGCGTGCGCAATCCCTGCCAGACCGATTCATGCCTCGTGGAGGCTTACACATCGCACATACGCGAGCTCGAGCGGATCGTTCCCGCCGTGATGCCGCAGCCCGCCTTCACCGCGCCGGCGGCGAAGGCGGCCCCCGAACCGGCGAGGCCCGCGGCGGCGAAGGCCGTGCCGCCGCCGCAGCCCGTGGGCGCCGACGACGATGAAGACGAAGACGAATCGCCCGCCTCCGGCATCCCCATCACCCTGGCGGCGCTCGCGCTCGCGGTATGGCTTGTTTTCCGCGCCGCGAGGCGCACGCCCGTCAATGCAAGTGGCGAGCGTGATGCCTCAGGTGATCGGCCATGAAGGACGCGACGAAGTAGTAGCTGTGGTCGTAGCCCGCGTGCCGCCGTAACGTGAGCGGCTGCGTGGCGCGCGTGCACGCCGCTTCGAAGATCTCGGGCCTCAGCTGCTCCGCGAGAAACTTGTCGTCGATCCCCTGGTCGATGAGGATTCCGCCGGGATAGGGCGCCGAGGGCTGCGCCGACATGAGCTCGCTCGCATCGTGGGCCTTCCACAGCTCGCGATCGGCGCCGAGATATCCGCCGAACGCCTTGACGCCCCAGGGGCAGAGGGACGGCGCGACCACGGGCGCGAGAGCCGAGACCGCGCGGAATTTGCCGGGATGGCGCAGGGCGAGCGTGAGCGCCCCATGCCCGCCCATCGAGTGGCCGAAGATGCCGGCGCGCGCGATGTCGACCGACAAGCTTCCACCTACGAGCGGCATCAGCTCGTCGACCAGGTAGCTTTCCATGCGCCAGTGACGGCGCCACGGCTCCTCGGTCGCGTCGAGATACCAGCCCGCGCCGGAACCGAAATCCCACGAGGCGGCCTCTCCCGGGACATTCGCGCCGCGCGGGCTCGTGTCGGGCGCGACGATCGCGATGCCGAGCTTCGCGGCGATGCGTTGCGCGCCGGACTTCGCGGGAAAGGTCTCCTCGGTGCAGGTGAGGCCGGCAAGATAGAAGAGCACCGGCACGCGATGGCGCTGCAGCGCCAAGGGCGGGAGGAACACCGAGAAGCGCATCGGCAGGCCGATCGCGCTCGAATCGTGCAAATAAATCCTTTGCACGCCGCCGTAGCAGCCGTGCGAGGCGAGGACTTCCATTGGGGGGGATCTCGAAACTGGCGGATCGTCCAATGTTAACTTGGGCTCGCGCCGATTCCGAACCGCGAAAGAAAAAGAATTCTTACTCGCGGGGTCTATGCAATCCGCGCAATTCCCGCTTCAGCACCTTGCCGATGGCGCTGCGCGGAAGCGATTCGATCAATTCGATCGCTGCGATGCGCTGCGTCGCGCCCAGCCGCGCGTTGGCCCATTCGCGCAACGCCTCGGGGTCGACCGTCGCGCCGGCGCGCGTCACGACGAACGCGACCGGAGTCTCGCCCCACTTCTTCGAGGGCACGCCGACCACGGCCGCGTCGGCGACGTCGCCATGGCGGGCGAGCACCGCTTCGAGATCGCTCGGGTACACGTTGAAGCCGCCGGAGATGACGAGGTCCTTCTTGCGGTCGAGAAGCAAGAGGAAGCCGTCTTCGTCGAAGCGCCCGATGTCGCCCGTGCGGATGAAGCGCTTGCCCTCGCGATCGAACCATTCGGCTTTCGACGTCATGTCGGGCTGCTGGTGGTAGCCGGTCATCATCGCGACCGAGTGGCCGACGACTTCGCCCGCTTCCCCCGGGGCCGCCTCGCGGCCCTCCTCGTCGATGAGGCGCAGGTCCACGCCCGGCGCCGGACGCCCCACCGTGTGCAGCTTGTGGGGAAACTCGTGAGCGAAGAGCACGCAGGTGCCTCCGCCCTCGGTCATTCCGTAGTACTCGTAGAGCGCGCCGGGCCAGCGCGCGACGATATCGGCCTTGAGCGCCGCGGCGAAGGGGGCGCTGGTGGAGAACTTGGTGCGGAAGGACGAAAGGTCGAAGCGCGCGAAATCGGCGAGCGCCATGATGCGCTGGTACTGCACGGGGACCAGCATGGTGTGCGTGACGCGATGGCGCTCGGCGAGCGCGAGATAGGCGGCGGCGTCGAATTTCGCCATCAGCACGACCGTCCCGCCGAGCGCGACCGTCGGGAAGAACGAGACGAGCGTCGTGTTCGAGTAGAGCGGCGTCGAGATGAGCGTGATCGCCTCGGGGCCGTATCCGTACACGGCGCTTCTCACCACGTGCGCCCAGCGCATCGCGTTGGGCTGGACGATTCCCTTCGGGATCCCGGTGGTTCCCGACGAATAGATGATGTTGAAGGGATCGCCGGGCGCGGCCTCGATCGCGCGCGGCGCGCTCGCGTCCGCGATCCATTGCGAAAGGCCCCCGAGCGGGATCGTTCGCGCCGCCATTTGCGCGAGCACGGGCGCGATCGCCTTCGCCGCGGCCTCGTCGAGAAAGAGGTGCGAGGCCTCGGCGTCCGCCACCATCGAGGCGATCGCCTCCGGCGTCGAGGAGGGCGCGAGGGGCGCCACCGCGAGGCCCGCGCGCAGCGCGCCGAGGAAGACCGCGGCGTACTCGATCGAGTTCGCCGCGCAGATCGCGATGGCGCGCCCGGGCTCGAGCCCGTCGCGCTGGAACGCGGCGGCGATGCGATCCATCAGCGCGTCGAGCGCTCCGAAGTCGATCGAGCGCTCGTCCTGGATCAACGCTGGATGGCGCGGCGCGCGCGCGGCGTGCATGCGCACGAGCTCGGGAATCGTCCCGAAGGGCCGCGCGAGAAACGCCTCCACCGCCTAGATCGCGGTCACGCCGCCGTCGACCGCGACGATCTGGCCGGTGATGAACGCGCACGCGTCCGTGGCGAAGAGCGCGGCGATTCCCTTGAGGTCCTCGGGGCCGCCGACGCGCTTGAGGGGAGCCTTGTTCGCGACCTCGTCGCCCATGATCTCCATGAGGCCCTTGGTCATCTTCGTGGGAAAGAATCCCGGGGCGATCGCGTTCACGTTGATGTTGTACTGCGCCCACTCTGCGGCGAGCGAGCGCGTGAAGTTCACGACGCCGCCCTTGCTCGTGTTGTACGCGATGGTGGCGGGGCGCGACGTGTCGCCGCCGCCGATGAGCCCGAGGATCGAGGCGATGTTGATGACCTTGCCCTGGCGGCGCGGCACCATGCAGCGCTTTCCCACTTCCTGGCTCGTCACGAACATCGCCGTGAGGTTCAGGTTGATCACCTTCTGCCACGCCTCGAGCGGGTGGTCGATGGTGGCCGCGCCCCACGTGGTCCCGGCGTTGTTCACGAGGATGTCGATGGGGCCGAGCGCCGCGATCGCCTGCTCGACCGCGGGCGCGATCGCGTGCGGCTGGGACATGTCGCACACGATGGGAACCGCCTTCACGCCCATGGACGCGAGGTGGGCCACGGCCTCGTCGAGCTCGTCGCGCTTGCGCGCGGTGAGCGCGACCTTCGCGCCCAGCTCACCGAGCGCTTCCGCCATCTGCAGGCCCAGGCCGCGCGATCCGCCCGTGACGAGGGCGGATCTTCCGGAAAGATCGAACAGTGCTTTGAGGCTCACTCGTTATCCTTTCAGGAACTGGTGTCAGGGACGGGAAAATTGGTGTCAGGTACGCATTTCGCCCGCACCGGCTCGCCGGTGCTCACCGCCGAAATGCGTACCTGACACCAATTTTCCCAATTTTCATTCGGGCTTCACGCCCGCGATGTTGATGACCTTCGCCCACTTGGCGATCTCGTCGTCGAGGAAGCGCCCCGCTTCGGCGGGGGTGCTGCCCACAGGCTCGATGCCGAGCTGCTCGAAGCGGGCGCGCATCTCGGGACTGGCGACGATCTTCGCGGTCTCGCTGGAGATGCGGTTCACGATCTCGCGAGGCGTTCCGGCGGGCGCGAGAAAGAGCACCCACGTCGATCCCTCGATCGGCGGGCCCCCGGCCTCGACGATGGTCGGCACTTCCGGGGCTCCGGGCGAGCGCTTCGCGGCGAAGAGGGCGAGGGCGCGCACCCGCCCTCCGCGCACCTGCGGCATGAGGGAGCTCGGCGTGTCGGTGAGGATCTGGATGTCGCCGCCCATGAGCCCGGCCAGCGCGGGCGCCGTGCCCTTGTAGGGAATGTGGACCATGTTGATGTCCGCGGTCTGCTTCAGGAGCTCGGTGGTGAGGTGGGCCGCGGCGCCGATCCCGCTCGAGCCGAACGAGACCTTGCCGGGATTCGCCTTCGCATAGGCGATGAGCTCCTTCATGTCCTTCGGCGGAAAATCGTTGTTCGCGATCATGAGGAGCGGCGCGATGCCCACGAGCGAGACCGGCGCGAAGCTCTTCACCGGATCGAAGGGAAGCCTTCCCGCATAGAGGGTCGCATTCGCGGCATGGCCCCCGATGACGGTCACGAACGTGTAGCCGTCGGGCGCGCTCTTCGCCGCCGCCTCGGCGCCGACGATGCTGTTGGCGCCGGGCTTGTTCTCGATGACGACCGGCTGGCCCAGGGACTCGGTGAGCTTCTGCGCGATCATGCGCGTCGCCGAGTCGGTGATCCCGCCGGGCGGATACGGCACGATCCATTTGATCGGGTGCGATGGATACTGCGCCGCGGCGTGCGGCGCCGCGAGCGCGAGGCACGCGGCGGCGAGCGCGTGCGTGAACCGTGTGGTGCAGCCTTGCATGTCCCCCCCCTTTTTGCGATCAAGCTTACACTCCCGCAATGGATCTCAACTACTCCCCGGAAGAGCAGGCTTTCCGCGAAGAGGTTCGCGGCTGGCTGCGCGAGAATCTCCCCGCCGACCTGCGCGAGAAGGTCTCGACCCACGCCCATCTCGCCAAGGACGACCTGCAGCGCTGGCACCGCATCCTCGCCGCGCGCGGCTGGGTCGCGCCGTCCTGGCCGAAGGAGTGGGGCGGCACGGGCTGGGACCCGGTGCAGCGCTACATCTTCGAGGAGGAGAGCGGCTACGCGGGCGCCCCGCCGCTGCTCCCGTTCGGCCTTTCGATGTGCGGCCCGGTGCTCCTCAAGTTCGGGACTGATGAGCAGAAGCGGCGCTTCTTGCCGCGCATCTACGGCGGAGACGATTTCTGGTGCCAGGGCTATTCGGAACCGGGCTCGGGCTCGGACCTCGCCTCCCTCAAGACTCGCGCCACGCGCGAGGGCGGCCACTACGTCGTGAACGGCCAGAAGACCTGGACCACGCTCGCGCACTATGGCGACTGGATCTTCTGCCTGGTGCGCACCGATGCGGCCGCGAAGAAGCAGGAGGGCATCTCGTTCCTCCTCATCGACATGAAGACGCCCGGGATCACCGTGCGCCCCCTGATCCTCATGGACGGCGGGCACGAGGTGAACGAGGTGTTCTTCGACGACGTGAAGGTGCCGGTGGAGAACCGCGTCGCCGACGAAGGCATGGGATGGACCGTCGCGAAATATCTCCTCGGGCACGAGCGCATGAACACCGCGCGCATCGGCACCTCGCGGCGCGAGCTCGAGAACCTCAAGGAGTTCGCCGCCACGCAGAGGAAGAACGGCCGCGCGCTCCTCGAGGACACGCGCTTCCGCGACAAGATCTCGCGGCTCGAGGTCGAGCTGATGGCGCTCGAGATCACCAACCTTCGCTTCCTCGACCAGCTGCGCGGCGGGCGCCCGCCCGGCGCGGAAGTCTCGATGCTCAAGATCACCGGGACCGAGATCCAGCAGCGGCTCACGGAGCTCATGATGGAGGCGGCGGGCCCGACGAGCGACATCGCGCTCGCGCAACGCTACTGCAACTACCGCAAGACCTCGATCTACGCGGGATCGAACGAGATCCAGCGAAACATCATCGCCAAGATGAGCCTCGGCCTATGAAGTTCGACTACAACGAAGAGCAACGCCTTCTGTCGGACTCGGTGCGCCGCTTCGTCGCGCAGGACTACGGATTCGAGGCGCGCCGCGCGATCGTCGCCTCGAAGGAAGGCATGAGCGCGACGGTCTGGTCCACGCTCGCGGAGCTGGGGCTCCTCGGCCTGCCGTTCTCCTCCGACGACGGCGGCTTCGGCGGCGGCGCGGTCGATCTCATGGGCGTCATGGAGGCGATGGGCGAAGGCCTTGTCGTCGAGCCGTACCTCTCCACGCTCATGGCGTCGCGCTGCGTCGCGGCCGCCGGCACCGACGAGCAGAAGCAACGCATCCTTCCCGGGGTCATCGACGGCTCGATCCGGATGGCCTTCGCGCAGGGCGAGAAGGACGCGCGCTTCGACCTCGATCACGTGCAGGCGCGCGCCACCCGCGCGAAGGAGGGCTTCGCGCTCGAGGGAGAGAAGCTCGCGGTGGTGCACGCGCCCGTGGCGGACTTCCTCGTGGTCTCGGCGAGGAGCGGCGGCAAGGGCATCTCCCTTTTTCTCGTCGACGCGAAATCGGCCGGCATCACGCTTCGTTCCTATCGCACCCTAGACGAAATGCCCGCCGCGGACATTTCATTTCGCAACGTGCCGTGCACTCTCGTCGGCACCGAAGGCGAGGCGCTGCCCATCATCGAGGCGGTTGTCGATTTCGCGACGGCGCTGGTGTGCGCCGAGGCCGTCGGCGCCCTCAAGTACGCCAACGACGCGACCCTGGAGTACCTCAAGACCCGCAAGCAGTTCGGCGTGCCGATCGGCGCCTTCCAGGCGCTGCAGCATCGCATGGTCGACATGGTCATCAGCTACGAGCAGGCGAAATCGATGGCGAGCCTCGCGTGCGCGAAGATCGATTCGGCGAAGGACGCCGCCGAAAGGAAGCGCGTGGTCTCCGCCGCGAAGATTCGCATCGCCGACGCGTGCCGCCACGTGAGCCAGGAGTCGGTGCAGCTCCACGGCGGCATGGGGATGAGCGAGGAGCTGAAGGTGAGCCACACCTTCCGCCGCCTCACCGCGATCGCGCAGCAGTTCGGCGACGCGGACCATCACCTCGAAAGACTCGCGCGCGGCTGACCGCTATTTCTTCTTTGCCGAGCTCACGTCGTAGGCATCGGGATTCGAGGGAATGACCTTGCCGTCCTTGCCCTGCAGGTTCGGCGGGCTCTGGCCCCCTTTGTAAACGGTGAAGTCGGGATTCGGGGAAATTCCCTGGGTCGTCGCGGGAGTCTTGGGTGGGGCCGGCTCCGGCTTCGCCGGCGCCTTGGCCGCGGTGGGCTTCTTCGCCGCGGGCTTCTTGGGTGCGGCCGCTGCTTTCGTCGGTTCGACCTTCTTGGCGGGCTGCGCCTTCGCCGGCGGATTCTTGACGTCGTCGGGCGCGGCCGTCGCCTGTGCGGACGAGTCGAACGAGATTGCCGCGAACGGCACCATGAACAGCGCTGCAAATGTCCTGAATATCGAAGGCATCGAGGCTTCCTTCACGCGTTGAACTTCTTTCCTTCGGCTGCGAGCCTGGCGAGAAGCGGTGCCGGCTCCCAGAATCCAGGGTCGCCGTGGGGATTGGCGGCGAAACGCTTCATCGCCGCGACCACCCTCTCGAGACCCACGGTGTCGGCATGGAACATCGGCCCGCCGCGCTTCAGCGGGAAGCCGTATCCCGTGAGGTACACCATGTCGATGTCGGAGGCGCGCTGCGCGATGCCTTCCTCGAGGATGAGCGCGCCTTCGTTCGCGAGCGCGTACACGCAGCGGTCGACGATCTCGTCATCCGATATCGCGCGCGGCTTGATGCCCATCTCCTTGCGGTAGGCGTCGATGATCGCGTCCACCGCCGGATCGGGAATCGGGTCGCGCTTGCCGGGCTCGTAGCGATACCAGCCCGCGCCGGTCTTCTGCCCGAAGCGCCCCATCTCGCACAGGCGATCGGCGATCTTCGAATAGGGCACCTCGGGATTCTCGACGTAGCGGCGCTTCCTCACCGCCCAGCCGATGTCGTTGCCGGCGAGGTCGCCCACGCGGAAGAGGCCCATCGCGAACCCGAAATTCTCCAACGCTCGATCGACCTGCTGCGGCGTGGCGCCCTCCTCGATGAGATAGAAGCACTGGCGCTGGTAGCGCTCGAGCATGCGGTTGCCGATGAATCCGTCGCAGACGCCCGAGACGACCGCGGTCTTGCGGATCTTCTTCGCCAGCGCCATCACGGTGGCCATCACGTCCTTCGCTGTCTTCGCGCCGCGCACGACCTCCAGCAGCTTCATGATGTTCGCCGGGCTGAAGAAGTGCAGGCCGACGACATCCTGGGGGCGCTTGGTGAAGGCCGCGATCCGGTCGACGTCGAGGGTGGAAGTGTTGGTGGCGAGGATCGCGCCGGGCTTCATCACCTCGTCGAGCTTGCGGAACACGCCTTCCTTCACGCCCATCTCCTCGAACACCGCCTCGATCACCAGGTCCGCGCCCTTGATGTCGTCGTAGGCGAGCGTGGGCGCGAGAAGCGCCATCGCCTTGTCGAGCTTCTCCAGCGTGAGCTTGCCGCGCTTCACCGAGCCCTCGTAGTTGCGGCGGATCGTCGCCACGCCCTTGTCGAGCGCCTCCTGCTTCATCTCGAGGAGCGTCACGGGAATGCCGGCGCTCAGGAAGTTCATCGTGATGCCGCCGCCCATGGTGCCCGCGCCGATCACGGCGACGCGCTCGATCCTGCGCGTCGGCGTATCGGCGGGCACGTCGGGAATCTTCGACGCGGCGCGCTCGCCGAAGAACGCGTGCCGCAACGCGTGGGACTCGGTCGACTGGATGAGCTCGGTGAAGATGTCGCGCTCGCGCCGGATGCCTTCGTCGAAAGGCAAGGCGACCGCGGCCTCGATCGCCTCGACGCACTTCAGCGGCGCCGTGAGCCCCTTCGAGGCGGCCGCGACCGTCTTGCGCGCGGCTTCGAAGTACGCGGGCGCATCGGGCAGCTCGATCGCGATGTCGCGAACCAGGCGGGCGGGCTTGCCCGCAACCTGGCGCGCGAAGCGCAGCGCCCCCTCGAGCATGTCGCCCTCGATCACCTCGTGGATGAGCGCCGTGCCCTTGAATTTCACCGCGGGCACCGGCGCCCCCGTGGTGATCATGTTCAACGCGGCTTCCACGCCCACCGCGCGCGGCAGGCGCTGGGTGCCGCCTGCGCCGGGAATGAGCCCCAGCTTCACTTCGGGAAGCGCGAGCGGCGCGTCGGTCTTCGCGATGCGGTAGTGGCAGCCGAGCGAAAGCTCGAGGCCGCCGCCCATGCACGTGCCGTTGATCGCGGCGATGACGGGCTTCGCGCTCGCCCCGGCCTTGTCGATCAGCGTGCGCAGCGTGGGCTCGACGAGCGCCTTGGGCGTGTTGAACTCGCGGATGTCCGCGCCGCCCGAAAACGCGCTTCCCGCGCCGGTGATGACGATCGCCTTCACCGCGGGATCGGCGTTCGCGCGATCCATGCCTTCGGCCACGGCCGTGCGCAGCTTCTGGCCGAGGCCGTTCACGGGCGGATTGTCGAGGGTGATGACGGCCACGTCGCCGTGAAGGCGGTAGGTTTCACTCATGCGGGGTTCCCGAGGATTAGGATGGGACCAGCGGCTTGTGAGTGTAAACCCGATGAACGATGCGCAAGTGCTGGTGGCCGGCGCGGGACCCACGGGGCTCGTGCTCGCGCTGTGGCTCGCGAAGCTCGGCGTGCGCGTGCGCGTCGTCGACAAGGCCGCGGAGGCGGGCACCACCTCGCGCGCGATCGTGGTCCAGGCGCGCATCCTCGAGCAATACGACCAGATCGGAATTGCGCAGGAGATCGTCGCGCAGGGTATTCCGATGGCGGCGGCGAACATGTGGATCGCGGGCCGGAAGGCGGCGCGCGCGGCGTTCGGCGAGATGGGGAAGGGCATCAGCCCCTTTCCCTTCGCGCTCGTCTACCCGCAGGATGCCCACGAGAAATTCCTGGTGGCGAAGCTCGAGGCGCTCGGCGTGAAGGTCGAGCGGCGCACCGAGCTCGCGGGCTTCGAGCAAGACGGCGGCGGCGTGCGCGCCCGGCTTCGCCGCGCCGACGGGACCGAGGAAGTCGTCGAGGCGGCGTACCTCGCGGGCTGCGACGGCGCGCATTCGATCGTCCGGGAAACGATCAAGGCCGGATTTCCCGGAGGCACCTACGACCATATGTTTTACGTGGCGGACGTGACGGCGGCCGGCCCGGTGATGAACCGCGAGGTGAACATCGCGTTCGACACCGCCGATTTCCTCCTCGTGTTTCCTCTGATCGAGCCCGGCCATGCGCGGCTCGTCGGGACCGTGAAGGATTCCGCGGTGGGGCAGGGCAGGACGATCGCGTGGGAAGGCGTGAGCAAGGATGTCGTCGAGGGCATGGGCCTCGAGGTCACGAAGGTCCATTGGTTCTCCACGTACCACGTCCACCATCGCGTCGCCAACGCGTTTCGCGCGGGACGCGCTTTCCTGCTGGGCGATGCCGCGCACGTCCACAGCCCCGTCGGCGGCCAGGGCATGAACACCGGGATCGGCGATGCGATCAACCTCGCCTGGAAGCTCGCGTGGGTCCTCGAAGGCGGCGCGGACGCGAAGGTGCTCGATACCTACGAATGCGAGCGCCGCGCTTTCGCCGAGCGGCTGGTCGCGACGACGGACCGCGCATTCACCTTCGTGATGCGCAATGGGCCGCTAGCGCGCTTCGTGCGCTTGCGCATCGCGCCCCACGTGGTCCGCGCCGTGGCCTCGTCGCGGATGGGGCGGCGGCTCATGTTCCGCACCATTTCGCAGACGAACGTGAGCTACCGGGGTTGCGCTCTCAGCGCCGGTGTCGCGGGCAAGGTGCACGGCGGCGATCGCTTGCCCTGGGTGCAGCTCGACGCGTCGGATGGACTTCGCGACAACTTCGAGCCGCTGCGATCGCTCGCGTGGCAGGTCCACGTCTATGGCGAGCGCACCGAGGAGCTTGCGCGCTACTGCGAGGCGAAGAAATTCGGCCTCCACGTGTTTCGCTGGCGCGAGGCGATGGAGCGCGCGGGTCTCGCGCGCAACGCCGTGTACCTCGTTCGCCCCGACGGCTACGTCGCCTCCGCGGGAATGACGCACCCCGCTGCGGATCCAGTGAGCGCCGATCTCGTGGCGCGGGGATGAAAGCCCGCGCCCGAGCCGGGCTCTAGCGTCGGTGATCGCCATGCCGGTCGCGATGCGCGGAAACGTGCTCGTAACGGCCGTAGCGCGGATACGAGTGGCCCGAGCGATGGATTACCTCGGGCGCGGCAGGAAGTTGTATTCGCAACCATTTTTTGCTAAGTTGGCGGTCTATGCAGCCCAAAGCCACCCGCAACGCGGTCGATCGCTATCGCCATCACGGCTTCGATTGCCTTTGCGGCAACCTGCGCCTCGCCACGCGCGTCGTGACCGCCGCTTACGACGAGCGCCTCGCGGCCGCGGGACTGTCCTCCGCGCAGCTGAACGTGCTCTGGTGCGTGCTCTCGGCCGAGCGCCTTTCGATGCAGCGCATCGGCGAGCTCCTCATGATGGAGAAGAGCACCGTCACCCGGAACGTCGCGTCGATGCGCGCCAAGGGGTTGCTGCGCGTCGAGACCGGAAGCGACGCGCGCGTGAAGGAAGTGCTCGCGACGCCCTCGGGCAGGAAGGCGTTCGCGCTCGCGATCCCGCACTGGCAGCTCGCGCAGCGCGAGATGTCCGCGATACTCGGCGCCGGCCGCTTCCGCACGCTCGTCGCGGGAACGCGCCACCTCGCCACCCGCGCGAAGAAGCACGCCGCCTGAGCCTGCGCGCGCCCGCGCGACACCGCCCTTTTATTGCTCCATCGGCGGAATTCTTATCGTTTGCTGCGGTGCAGCAACAAGCCTATCGTGGATCCTGCAAGGAGGATTCACCATGGATTTCAGGACCCGTTACCCGGACTACGCTCCGGTCGAGAAGCAGATACGCGATGCAGGCCTCGTGGGCGCCGTCGTGGTTTCGAGCGCCCTCGCCGAGTTCCTCGCCGACTGCTGGAACGCACTGAAGCAGCCGCCCGCCCCGGCGCCCATCCTCATCGATCGCCGCCGCGAATCGCGCAACAACGTCGCCCGCATCGCGACCCGCCTCGCGCACCGCTGACCTGGGAATTCGTGTCAGGTACGGATTAAAAATTCGTGTCAGGTACGAATTAGAAGGTACGAATTGGAGGTGCGAATCGGGGCCTGAGGGCCCGCCCCTAGCGGCAAACCGGAAATGAGCAGAGAATCGGCCGTTCTGCCTGGTCGAGACTCGCCCGATGGCTCAGGACCGTGCTGGGGGTTCCTGCCGCACCGCCGACAAGAGGGTCATGTCGGCGTGCGTGAGGATCATCACGGCCGGGATCGCACTACCGCTGGCGCAGCTCGCGTTCGCGGCCAGCGACACGGTATCCGGGGCCGGAGCCCTCGCGGCCCACGCCTCGATCGACGTTGCGATCTCGATTCCCAGGGTGATGCAGATGCGCCTCATCGCGCATCCCGCGGCGCTCGACGTCAGCGCCGAGGACATCGCGCGCGGTTCGATCACTGTGAGCGGCCCGAGCATCGACCTGCTGGTGAACGATCGCTCCGGCTTCAACCTGCGCGCGGAGCTGGTGAGCGCGGTCTTCACCGCCGTGCGCATCGCGGGACTTCCCGCGACCGTGCAAGCCATCGGCGCTCCCGCGATCGTCCACATGCCGACAATGGTGGGCCGCCCGCGCCCGCAACCCCTGCCCGTCGCCTATGAGCTGCAGCTCGCTGCCGACGCAGTTCCCGGCCGCTACACCTGGCCCGTCGCGCTCTCGTTGCAGGAGCCCTGAGAACACTGGTGTCGGACTAAAAATTCGTGTCAGGTACGAATTTTTGGAGACGGAGTCGCTCCTCGAAAATTCGTACCTGACACGAATTTTTAGTCCGACACCAGTTTTTACCGCGGCTTGGTGGCGGGGATGTCTATCGAGGTGGTCTCGCGCGTGCGTACGCTGACTTCGCGGCGGCCTTCGCCGTCGATCGCGTAGGGCAGCGCGAGGTTGTCGGGTACGACGACGATCGCGTGCGGGCCCGCGGAAACGAAGGGGAACTCGAACTTGCCGTCGTTGTTGGTGCGCGCCGCGAATTTTGCGTCGAGGAGCACCGTCACGTTGGCGGCGCCGGTTTCGTTGGCGCCGCGCCGCCCGTCGTCGTTCGCGTCGTACCAGATGTAGCCCACGACGGTCCCCGCTCCCGAGCCCGGGGCGCCGCCGAGCGGGGCGACCGGAGTGCCCGCGTGGTCCTCGTAGCGCAGCGTGACGAAGATCGCGCGATCGCGCGGCGTCGGCAGCAGCGCGTCGACCGGCACCAGCGGCGCGATCGTCGCGAAGGTCTGCGTCTCGCTGCGATTGTCGTAGTAGCTCCCGACGAGCGACCAGCGCGGCGAGATGCGCCACGACAGCGCCACGTTCGCGTAGGTGCCCGTGGTGCGCGCCGTCTCTCGATCGACGCTCCAGCGCACGTTGCCCTCGATGGAAAGATTGTTGGTCAGGTCGATGCCGCCGAACGCCGCGAAGCTCGATCGCGTCGTGCGCACGCCGGAGTCGGTCTCGCGCGAGAACGAAAGCGCGGTGCTGAGCCGCAGCCCCACTTTCGTGGGCCACGCGTGATCCACCGTGACCTGCGCGCCGTGGGAATCCTGCGCGTCGACGAGATCGACCTGCACGCGCGTCGTGCCGAGGAAGCTCTTCTTGTCGACGAAGCCGTACACCGCGCTCGCATCGGTTCCCGAGTGGCGCAGCGTCGCGCCGCCGCCCGCGCCCAGGGTCGTGTCGAACTGGTAGCGCACGTTGCCGGTTCCGAAGAGGCCGCTCGCGCCCGAGGAGGTCACCGAGGTCACGCTGTCGAGCCCCAGCGCCCAGATCCACTGCTGGCTCTGGTAGTTGATGCGGTAGTAGCCGCCGAGGAGATCGCGGTTGATCGGCGTGTATCCCCAGAACATGTCGGGCTCGAAGCGAAAGGCGCCGAAATTCTGGCGATAGCGCCCGTCGCGCGCCTCGGCGTCGAACCACACACCGAGATTGTGGCGCCCCTCGTTCGCCTGGCTGTCGAGGACGTTGAACTGCACGCGTTCATTGGGGCCATCCTGCAATGCGAGGGCGCCGTACCAGGTACGCGCGGTGGTGAGCGGATCCGCCGCATCCAGGCCGCTGCGAACGCCGTGCGCGTCGGCCACCTGGATTCCCGCCTGCACGCCGGGAGCCGGGACCCACTGGGCGCCGGCCGTGGCGATGGTGCCGTCGAGGCGCGTGAATCCCGCGACGCGAAGCCCGCTGTAGATGCCCGGCGAGCCCACGCTCGCCTGCAGCTGCAGGTTGCCGTTGCGGATCCACTCCGTCTCGAGGCCCGCGATCGGAAACGTCGGGAGATAGAAGCGGTATTGCTGGCGGCTCAGGTCGATCGCGGGCGTGTTGAGCATGCCCAGGCCGTTGTTCGCCTTCCAGCCGTTGTCGAACGGGAGCCCGCGCTGGAAGATCGTGACGACGCTGTTGCTTCCGCCGCCGCGCACCGTGGCGTCGAGCGTGTAGGCGCCGTACTCGAGCGTCTCGAGGCGCGCGCTCAACACCATGCCGTTCTCGTGGCGGATGGTCCCGCCCTGGTCGAGGCGGCTCGCGAATCCGTCGACCCGCCATTCGCGGGGAAGCCCCACGGGGTTGTACGACACCGCGCCCTCGTCGGGCGGGAGCGCCGCGAGATTTCCCCCGTCGATCAGCTTGTCTTCGTATGCGGGCGGCTCGTCGGCCTTGGCCGGCGATTGCGCCGATTGCGCCCAGCTACAGGGAAGCGAGGCGAGGGCGCTTGCGCAGATGATCCACGAAGGCCCTCTCACAATTTACTTTTTGAAGGTCTGCTCGAACGCGGAAGACTTGCCGCCCCACTCGAGCTTGCCGCGGATCGTGATGGGATACGCGACCTTGATCGACTCGTCCTTCTCGCGATAGATGGCGAGCGAGATGTCGCGCGTCTCGCCGGGCAGGATCGGCAGGGTCGCCGCGGTGAACTCGAGCTTCTTGCCCGCGGCGTCGGTGCCCGAGAGGAACCCGGCGACGCGACCGTGCGCGTTGCCCGAGTTCTTCACCGACAGGACGGGAAGGTCTTCGCCGTTGATCGACGCGACCTTCGTTGCGACGACTTCGAGGTTCGCCTCGGCCGTGCCGATCGTCACGTAGACGATCACCGCGAGCCTTCCCGCGATCGGGAACGCCGGGCCGCCGGGCGTCTGCACCTGCTGGTCGTCGCCTTCGATGAGGAGCGCGAAGCGGCACTCGCCGGCGGGCGCGTCGGCGGGCGGCGCGACCTCGAAGCGGTAGCGATACTTGCCTCCCTGGGACACGGTGATCTGGCGGCTCTCGATGGCGACCCAGGGACGGCAGCTCCCGGGCTTCAGCGAGTCGTCGAAGCTGACGGAGGCGTCTTTCGAGAACGTCCAATCCGCGGTGCGCAGTTTGTACTTCGCCGGCTGCGCGCCCGCGTTGGTGATCTCCACCACGTCGCGGATCTTGTCGCCGGGCTTGCCCGCGAGCTCGAATCGCGGCGGCGACACGAGCGCGGCGAAGCCCTGCGCTAGTGCGCCCGCCGACGCCATGACGAATGCGGCGCAGGAAACGACGCGCGCGAGGATGCGAAGCGAAGCCATAGATCTCAATCCAGGTCGATTTCGAAATAGAACTGCAGCCGCTGCGGGGCGACGAGGCGCTGGCCGTCGGCGGTGAGGCGCAGCACGATCGTGTCCTCGAGCAGGCTCACGCGAATGGGCCCGGCGAACACGAGCGTGCGGTTGCCGGATTGCAGCGTTCCGGGAAGGAGCTTGCCCTGCGTGGTCCAGTCCGCCGTCACCTTGCCGATCGGCTGCTCGGGAAGGGCCATGTAGACCTTGCCGGTCCGGTTGAGCCACGGCGCGAGATTGAGGCGCACGGTCACGATGTTCGTTCCCTCGACCGCGTTGCCCACCACGCGACTGGGCGCGAGCGAGCGCCATTTCATCGTGGTCGTCGTCTCGCTCGGCAGCGAGAGCGAATCGTCGACGCGGAACGTCGCCGCCTGGGCGCTGGCCGCGAGCATCGCGGCGAGGGCCAGCGCGAGAATTCTCACGGAGCGCTCATCGTGTACGTGGCGCGCCCGGTGTAGGTCCCCGACGCGACGCTCGCGGTGTTCTTGTACGAGAACGTGTGGCAGCTCTCGTTCCAGGTGTTCACGTTGAAGGTCGCGAGCGTCTGCGTGCCGCCGTTGAAAGT
>JADGRS010000249.1 GCA_017880705.1 Burkholderiales bacterium | reverse complement strand
ACGATCGGGATGCCGAGCTTCTTGGCCTCGGTGACCGCGATCTTGTGGAAGCCCACGTCGATCACGAAGAGCGCGTCGGGGACGCCGCCCATGTCCTTGATGCCGCCGAGGGAGCGCTCGAGCTTCTCGCGCTCGCGCCCATTCAGCAGTTGCTCCTTCTTCGACAGGCGCTCCATGGAGCCGTCGGCGATCATCGCGTCCATTTCCTTCAGGCGCTTGATCGAGCCCTTCACCGTCTTGAAGTTGGTGAGCATGCCGCCGAGCCAGCGATAGTCCACGTAGGGCGCGCCGGCGCGCTGGGCCTCTTCCTTCACGATCTCGCGCGCCTGGCGCTTGGTGCCGACGAACAGGATCTGCCCCTTGTTCGCGGTGAGCTGGCGCACGTACTTGAGCGCGTCCTGGTACATCGGAAGCGACTTCTCAAGGTTGATGATGTGGATCTTGTTGCGGGCCCCGAAGATGTACGGAGCCATCTTGGGATTCCAGTAGCGCGTCTGGTGGCCGAAGTGAACGCCGGCCTCCAGCATCTGGCGCATGGTGACGGACATGCAATTACTCCTTGGTAAGGTTGGCCTCCCCCGCGACGTGACCGGAAGTTCGATTGCGAACGACCAGCACCTTGACCATTGGCGGGGTGCGAATTTCCGAAGTCGAAAATGACCCCGGATAGCTGGCTATTATAGCCCAAAAATGGGCTTGGATTCAAACATTTCCCGGCGCTTGCGGGGTAATCGGCGATGCGGAATCCGTACGCTCGGCGATGCTCGCGCCTGACGGTATAATCCGCACTCGAGACCATGCTCCAGCCCCTGCACCAGCCGTTGAAATCGCCCGAGGACCTCGCAAAGATGAAGGTCGCGGGCCGCCTCGCGTCCGAAGTCCTCGACTTCATCGCCCCGCACGTGAAGCCCGGGGTGACGACCGGCGCCCTCGACAAGCTCTGCCACGACTACATGGTGAACGTGCAGGGGACCATTCCCGCGCCGCTCAACTACGCGCCGCCGGGCCATCGCCCCTATCCGAAATCGGTCTGCACCTCGGTGAACCATCAGGTGTGCCACGGCGTGCCCGGCGACAAGGTGCTGAAGAACGGCGACATCGTGAACATCGACGTGACCGTCATCAAGGAAGGCTGGCACGGCGACACCAGCCGCATGTTCTACGTGGGCGAGCCCTCGGTGCAGGCGCGGCGCCTGTGCGAGGTCACCTACGAGTGCATGTGGAAGGGGATCGCGATGGTGCGCCCGGGCGCGGCCCTCGGCGACATCGGCTCCGCGATCCAGAAGCACGCGGAGGCCAACGGTTTCAGCGTCGTGCGCGAGTTCTGCGGCCACGGCATCGGCAAGCGCTTCCATGAAGAGCCGCAGATCCTTCACTACGGGCGCCCGGGACAAGGCTTGAAGCTCGTGACCGGCATGACCTTCACGGTCGAGCCGATGATCAACGCGGGCAAGCGCGACATCCGCCAGCTCGCCGACGGCTGGACCATCGTCACCGCCGATCACTCGCTCTCCGCGCAATGGGAGCACACGGTGCTCGTCACCGACGACGCGTTCGAGATCCTCACCGTCTCGGCGGGCACTCCCGCGCCGCCGGCCTTCGTCGAGCTTCGCGCGACCGTCGTCTCCTGAGCACCGTCACCCTTCCCGCGCACGGCAAAGCGCGGCAAACGCCGGCGACGGAAACGCGCGCGTGGATCAAGACCTCGCGCGGTGAGCTCGAGCGCCGTTACCTTCGCCGTCCCGATCCCGCGCGCACGCTCGCGGTGCACGCGGCTTTCGTCGACCAGGTGCTGCAGCGGATGTGGAAGGAGACGATCTCCGATAGCGACATCGCACTCGTCGCGGTCGGCGGATACGGGCGCGGCGCGCTCTTTCCCAATTCCGACGTCGACGTGCTCGTGCTGCTGCCCGATGGGCGGCGTCCCGATGCCGCGGTCGAGCGCTTCATCGGCGCACTTTGGGACAGCGGCCTCGAGCCCGGTCACAGCGTGCGCACGGTTTCCGAGTCCGTGGAGGAAGCCGCCAAGGACGTGACCGTGGACACGAGCCTCATCGAGGCGCGTCTCGTCGCGGGCAATCCCGCGCTCGTCGAAGACCTCGAGAAGCGCCTGCGCGCGCGGCGCAACGTTCGCGATTTCTTCGAGGCCAAGTTCCAGGAGCAGAAGCGCCGCCACGAGCGCTTCCAGGAGGCCGCCTACAACCTCGAGCCCAACATCAAGGAAAGCCCCGGGGGGCTGCGCGACCTGCAGATGGTGCTCTGGCTCGCGCGCGCCGCGGGGCTCGGCCAGTCGTGGAAGGCCCTCGCGAACGAAGGCCTCATCACGGCGCGCGAAGCCGCGGCGATCGGCGCGAACGAGCGCGTGCTGCAGGACCTGCGCATTCGCCTGCACTATCTCGCCGGCCGGCGCGAGGATCGCCTCGTCTTCGACCACCAGATCGAGATAGCGCGCCAGCTCAAGCTGAAGTCGAGCGCGGGCATGGCGCCGTCGGACCTGCTGATGCGCCGCTACTACCTCGCGGCCAAGGCCATCTGGCGCTTCAACCAGATCCTGCTCGCGAACCTCTTCGACCGCATCACGCCGGAGACCGAGCGCAGCATCACCCGGCTCGACGACGACTTCCAGGTCGTGAACCTGAACCTCGACCTCGTCGACGAGAGGCTCTTCGAGAAGCGCCCCGCGATGATCCTCGAGGCGTTCCGCAGGCTGCAGGATCACCGCGACATCGTGGGCCTCGGGCCGCGCACGCTGCGCGCGCTCTCGCGCGCCCTGCCGCTCGTGAACCGCGCATTCCGCGAGAATCGCGAGAACCGCCGGCGCTTCATGGAGATCATGCGCTCCGAGCGCCTCACGTGGACCCTGCGACGCATGAGCCGCTACGGCGTGCTCGGCCGCTACCTGCCGGCGTTCGGCCGCATCGTGGGCCAGATGCAGCATGACCTCTTCCACGTCTACACCGTGGACGAGCACATCCTCATGGTGATCCGCAACCTGCGGCGCTTCCGCATCCCGCGCTTCGACCACGAGTACCCGTTCCTGTCGCGGCTCATGCAGGAATTCGACAAGCCCGAAGTGCTGTATCTCGCCGCGCTCTTCCACGACATCGGCAAGGGGCGCGGCGGCGACCACTCGCACCTCGGCGCCAAGGACGCGACCCGTTTCTGCCGCGAGCACGGCCTCGCGAGCGCCGACGCCGAGCTGATCGCGTGGATGGTCGAGCACCACCTCGTGATGTCGTCCACGGCGCAGAAGCAGGACCTCACCGATCCCGAGGTGATCTCGGGCTTCGCGACTCTCGTCCGCGACGAGCGCACGCTCACCGCGATCTACATCCTCACCGTCGCCGACATTCGCGGCACCAGCCCCAAGGTGTGGAACGCGTGGAAGGGAAAGCTCCTCGAGGATCTCTACCGGTCGACGCGGCGCATCCTGCGCGGCGAGACCGAGTACGCAGCTTCCGCGATCGCCGCGAAGAAGGAGGCGAGCCTTCGCATCTTCCAGCAGTACGTGCCCACGCCGGGGAAGGAAGAGGCGATGTGGAAGACCCTCGACGACCACTACTTCCAGCGCTTCGAGGTGGCCGAGATCGCCTGGCACACGCGTACGCTCTGGTCGCGCGTGACGCCCGAGAAGCCCATCGTGCGCGCGCGCCTCTCTCCGGTCGGCGAGGGCCTGCAGGTGCTCGTCTACGCGCCCGACCAGCCGGGACTCTTCGCGCGCATCACGAGCTTCTTCGAACGCCTGCAGTTCGACGTCGCCGCGGCCAAGATCTACACGACGCGGCACGGCTTCGCGCTCGACAGCTTCCAGGTGCTCACACGCACCCGCGGCGAAGGCGAGCACTACGGCGATCTCATCCGCAAGATCGAGGTGGGGCTCGCCGAGCGGATCGCCGCCGCCGGGCTCGTCGAGGCGCTTCCCGCCGGGCGCGTCTCGCGCTGGGTCAAGCATTTCCCGATCGAGCCGCGGGTGGACATCGTCGCGGATCGCAGGCCCGGGCGCTGGGTCGTGAGCGTGAGCTGCGCGGACCGCTCGGGGCTGCTCTCTTCGGTCGCGCGCATCTTCTTCAAGCACGAGCTGAACCTCGTCGACGCGCGCGTCACCACGCTCGGCGCGCGCGCCGAGGACGTGTTCGTCGTGAACGGTGCCGCCCTCGAAAAACCCGACTCGCGCCTCGGGATCGTCGACGAGCTGTGCAAGACCGCCTCGTAATAGCGGCCGCGCTCCTCCTCGCCGCCTGCGGCCGCGGCGAGCCGCCGCCCACCCAGGCCGAGGGCGTCGTCGTCACCATCGGCCATGCGGGGCCGCTCACCGGATCGATCGCGCACCAGGGCAAGGACGACGAGAACGGCGTCGCGCTCGCGATCGCCCAGGCCAACGCGAAGAAATTGAAGATCGGCGGCAAGGCCATCACCTTCCGCATGATGAGCGAGGACGACCAGGGCGATCCCAAGGTCGGCACGACGGTCGCGCAGAAGCTGGTCGATGCGCACGTCGCCGCCGTGATCGGGCACCTCAATTCCGGCGTGACGATCCCCGCCTCGGAGATCTACAACAAGGCGGGAATTCCCGTGATCACCGGCTCGGCAACGAGCCCCGAGCTCACCGAGCGCGGCCTGAAGGGCGTCTTCCGCACCGTCGGGCGCGACGACCAGCAGGGCCCGGCGATCGCCGCGTACATCGCCAACGAATTGAAGGCCCACGCGGTCGCGATCGTCGACGACAAGACCGCGTACGGCGAAGGGCTCGCGACCGAGGTCGAGAAGACGCTGCGAAAATCCGGCGTGACGATCGTGGGACGCGAACGCACCACCGACAAGGAAACCGACTTCAAGGCGATCCTCACGCGCATCAAGGCGAAGAATCCCGACGTGGTCTTCCACGGCGGCATGGACGCGACCGGAGGATTGCTGCTGAAGCAGGCGCGCGAGCTCGGCATCAAGGCCGTGTTCGCATTCGGCGACGGCGCCTGCACCGACGAGATGGCGCAGCTCACCGGATCCGCCGCCGGCGAAGGCCTCGCATGTTCCCAGGCCGGACTCCCGGCCGCCGCGGCGACGAAGGAGTTCCGCGACGCCTTCACCGCGAAGTACGGCGAGACCAAGCTCTACGCGCCCTTCTTCTACGACGCGACCAACGTCGTGATCGAGGCGATGAAGCGCGCCGACTCCGTCGACCCCGCGAAATTCACGCCCGAGATCTACAACGTCTCCCTCGCCGGCGCCACCGGCAAGATCGAGTTCGACGCCAAGGGCGACCGCAAGGACGCCGAGATGACCATCTTTCGCATGCATTCCGGCAAGATCGTTCCCGTCGCCATCGTCAAGGGCGGCGTCACCTCGCCTTTCACCCCCCACTCTTGA
>JADGRS010000248.1 GCA_017880705.1 Burkholderiales bacterium | reverse complement strand
CCCATGTTCGTCACGACGTCGCGCGCGATCTGCGCGCCCTTGCGCGCGACGACCGTGGCGTCGCCGGCCGCCCGGCTCGCGGTGCGGCAGCTTTCGGCGTTCTGCTTCACGGTGGCGGAGAGCTCCTCCATCGCCGCCGCCGACTCCTCGAGCGTGGACGCCTGGTCTTCGGTGCGCTGCGAGAGGCTCACGTTGAAGGCGGCGACCTGGTCGGCGGCGAGGTGCGCGGCCTGGGCGCTGGCGCGCGCCTGGGTCACCAGCTCGCGAAGGCTCGAGTGGGTATCGGCCAGCGTGGCGAAGAGCGAGGAGAACTGGCCCGCGCCCAGGCGCTCCTGCGCCTGCTCGCGGGAAAGCATCCCGCGGTCGCTGCGCAGGTCGCGCTCGTTCAGGCGCGAGGCGGCGCTGCGCAGGATCTTCCACGACGCGTCGGAGCTGTAGTAGTGGGCAAGGCCCGCGTACCACGCGAACGCATAGGTGAAGGCGATGAGCAGCCCGGTGGACGAGAGCCACGCGGGCGGATTCGCGGCGAGCGCGATCGCGAGGGGCAGGGTATACAGAAGCGCCAGCAGCGGCAGCTTCACGTTGTTGCGAAGGAGAATGATGTACTTCATTCCCGGAGCGAGAATCCACTTCATGGGCGTCCCCTCCGAAATCGCGCACGGGTCGCGGTCAGAAGATCTCCACTTTCTTGTCGCCGGCGTGGGCCTTGTCGGTATCGGCGAGGGCCTCGGCGCCGTCGAACGGGCCCGAGTCCGCCTCCGACGCCGCGCGCGTGCCGCCCTTGGGCTGAAAGGCGCTCTCGGAGTACGCCCGCACCGCGCGATACAGGTCGCGCTGCAGCAACGCCTGCGTCTCGTGGGAGAGCAGCGCGAGCGCCTCGGTCGCGGCGCCGAGCGCGGGCTTGTGCAGGCGCTCGAGCTTCTGGCGCGTGATGTCCTGGAACTGCATCGCGATGATGATCTGGTTGATGTCCTTCTGGATCTCCATGGACAGGTCGTTGATGCGCTTCAGCGTGATCTCGATCTGGCGCGTCTGGTCGATGGTGGCGGCGTTCAGCTTGTCGATCTCGCCGCGGGCGACCTCCACCGCGCGGCGCGCGGCTTCGGCGACCTGCGTGGTGCGCTTGTTTCCCTGCCGCACCTCGTCGCCGATCGCATCGAGCCCCTGGCGCGTCTTCCTCGTGAGCTCGTGGGCCTCGCCGCTGATGGCGCGGATGCGGTCGGTCATCTCGACGAAATCCCGCGGGTTCAGCGTCTGCGAGGTCATGGCGACCGATCCGTCCAGGGCGATCCGCGAGATCTGCGAGGCCATGTTGCGCAGCCCGTCGATGGTCTCCTCCATCACCTTCGCGTGCTCGCTCACGCGTTTCTGGTGGCTCGCCATCTCGTCGGCGGCGAGCGAGAAGCTCGTCATGTGGGAGGTCACGTTGAGGAGCTGCGTGTCGTACGCCTTGATGAATTCCGGCAGCGACAGGATGCCGGTCTTGTTGCCGTCGCCCTGGAGAAGCGACATCGCGGCTTCGGTCTGCTCGTGGGCCTTGGCGACCACAACGCGGAAGTTCCTGCTGATCTCGTTCACGGCGTTTTCCGTGAGCTTGATCACCTCCTCGACCGATTCGCTCACCATCTCGAGGCTCTTCCTGTTGGTCTGGGAGGCGGTGTCCCAGCGCTCGAGCATCGTGTCGAGGCCGACGACCACCTGCTGGAAGAGCCGCGTGCGCTTGCGCCACTTGAGGAAGGGCTCCTCGCCGCTCGCTCCGATGTTCTCCTCCTCCGCATTCACGTCGCGGACGACGAGCGCCAGCGCGACCAGGGCGGCCAGCGGCACCAGGGCGAGCGAGGTCGCGATCGCCCACAAGGGCAGCAGGAACGCCATCCACACCCACGGCAGGAAGAGCACGACGATGATCGCCGCGAGCAGGTACGGATGGCGCCAGGCGAAGCCGAGGATGCGGCTCATGGCGTCGCCGGCGCGCTCTCCGCGACGCGGCTCACGAGGTCGAGCTCGCTCGACGACAGGAGCTTCTCGATGTCGAGGAGAAGGATCATGCGATCGTCCTTCACCGCGAGCCCCGCGAGGAAGGTGCCGTCCACGACGGAACCGAGGCTCGGGGCGGCCTTCACGTCGACCTCGCCGAGCTGCACCACGTCCGACACGCCGTCCACGACGACGCCGATGACTCGGCCCTCGAGGCGCAGGATCACCACGACGGTGAACGAGTCGTAGCGCGGATCGGCCATGCCGAACTTGATGCGCAGGTCGATGACCGGGACGATGATGCCGCGCAGGTTGACCACGCCCTTGAGAAACGCCGGTGTCGACGGGATCGGGGTGACCTTCTCGTAGCCGCGGATCTCCTGCACCTTGAGGATGTCGACGCCGTACTCCTCGGCGCCGAGGACGAACACCAGCACCTCGCGCGCTGCTTCCCGCGGCGCGGCCCGGGTTTCCATCGCTAGAACTCCTCCCAGTCTTCGCCGCCCTTCGACAGGGCGAGCGCGGGCTTCGCGGCGGCGAGGCGCTCCGTCCTCTCGCGCTGCGGCAGCGGCGCGGCGGCGCTCGTCGCGGCGGGGCCGCCGGTTCCGATGCGGAAGGCGCTCACCACATCGACGAGTGTCGCGGCCTGCTCGCGCATGCCCGCGGCGGCGCTCGCCGATTGCTGCACGGCGCTCGCGTTCTGTTGCACCACCTTGTCCATCTCGGTCACCGTCTTGTTCACCTGCTGCACCCCACGGCTCTGCTCGGCGGAAGCCTCGGCGATCGAGGCCATCAGCGCGCTCACGCGTTGCACGTCGAGCACCAGCGCCTGGATGGTGCTCCCCGCCTGCTCCACCAGCATTGTGCCTCGATCCACCTCGCTTACGGAATGATCGATGAGACCCTTGATCTCCTTGGCCGCCTGCGCGCTGCGCTGCGCGAGCGAGCGCACTTCCGCGGCGACCACCGCGAAGCCGCGGCCCTGCTCTCCCGCGCGCGCCGCTTCGACCGCGGCGTTGAGGGCGAGGATGTTGGTCTGGAAGGCGATCGCGTCGATGACCGCGATGATGTCGGAGATGCGCTTGGCGCCGGTGCTGATGTCGCCCATGGTCGACACGACGCGGACCACCTCGGCCCCGCCCTGCTCCGCGCGCTTGGCGGCGCCGCGCGCGAGCTCGTCGGCCTGGCGGGCGTTGTCGGCGTTCTGCCTCACCGTGCTCGCGAGCTCTTCCATGCTCGCCGCCGTCTCCTCGAGGCTCGAGGCCTGCTCCTCGGTGCGTTGCGAGAGGTCGGTCGTGCCCGCGGCGACCTGGCTCGATGCGCTCGCCACCGCCTGCGCCGAAACGCGAACCTGGGAAACGACCTCGCCGAGCCATGTGTTCATGCGGCCCAGGGCCATCACTAGCTGCCCCGCCTCGTCCTCGGAGCGCGCGCGGATCTGCTGCGTGAGGTCGCCCTGGGCGATGCGCTCCGCGAAGCGCGCCGCGGCGTCGATCGGCGCCAGCACCGAGCGGCGGAAGAAGACCCACAGCGCCACCAGGGCACCAATCATCGCGATCGAAGTGCCGGCGATGGCGAAGCGGTAACCGCTTTCGGCCGCCTGGATCGCCTGCTGGGTCGCCTTGGAGCCCCATTCGGCCGCCGTCTTCCCTGAATCCATGAGCATCGCCGTCGGCTGGCGGTCGGCGTCTTCGACCGCCCTATCGCCCGCATGCCCGTCGAACTTGCTCGACCTGAAGGCTTCCAGGCCCGCGCGATAGCTCGCCCCGGCCGTCTTGTGGGCGGCGAGGAACTGCTCGAGGCTCTTGCGGACATCCTCGTGGGGCGTGGCCGAGCGCGCTTCGCGCACCATGTCGTCCACCGCCTTTTCCTGCTCAAGGAATGCGCTCCAGTACTTGTCGAGCTTCTGGGGATCATCGCCGCGAAGCAGGACATCCTTCCACTCCTGCACCTGCTGCTTGAACGCGACGGCGGCGCGGTCGATCGCCTGCTGCGTCTCGAAATCCTCGCGGCTGATGCGGTCGAGCTCCTGGATGGATCCGTACACGCGCGTGAGCGCGAAGACCGAGATCGCGAGGGCGAAGGCCATCGCCCCGGCCATCAGCAGGAGCACCTTGAACTGCAGACTGTTGGCTTTCATGTAATAGGCGGGATCAGAAGAGGGTCACGCTCTTTCCGCCGAGCATTTCGGCGAGCGCCCCCTCGGCGGCGACGAGCCGGTCCGCCATCGCGCGAAGGAACGCCTGGTGGAAGTTGCGGGTGCACTCGGGCGAGGCGAGCCAGAGGACGTCCGGATCGAATTCCATCACGGTGCAATCGGTGACCGCGGCGATGGAGCTGAAGCGGCGCGCGCCGGAGCGGCGCAGGAAGGCGATCTCCGCGAGGCATTCGCCCGCGCCGCGGATCGCAAGGAGCGTTCCGTGCCTCGTGATGCGCATCTGGCCGCGCACGAGCACGAAAAAGGAATAACCGGGGTCGTCCTCGCCCACCAGTTGCGAGCCCGCGCGCACGTCGAACCAGCGCGCCATCGGCGCCGCCTCGGCGAGGCACGCCGTGTCGAAGTCGCGGAAGAACGGCAGCGATTTCATGGTCGCCACACGCTGGTCGGCATCGGCCATGTCCGCGCCGGGCTGCGAGACGGTGCGCAGGTCCGAGGCGAATTCTTCCCACGTGCGATACCGGTTCGACGCATCGCGCGCCGTGGAGCGGCGGAAGATGGCGTCGAAGACCGGGGGAAGGCCCGGGCGCGCCGCCGAAGGCGGCGGGAAGTTTCCGAGAAGGATGCGCGTCGTCAGCGCCGCGGGCGTGTCCAGGGGAAACGGCAGCGCGCCCGTGAGCATCTTGTACATCATGATGCCCACCGCATAGACGTCGGTCTGCATCGACGCGGGCTTCCTCTCGAACTGCTCGGGCGCCATGTACGCCGGCGAGCCCACGTTCATGCCGCGCGTCGTGTCGAACGCGAAATTCGAGAACGCGACGCCGAAGTCCGCGACCTTCGCCTCGCCCTCGGCGCTCATGAGCACGTTGGCGGGTTTCAGGTCGCGGTGGATGATGCCGTTGGCGTGGGCATAGCTCAGGGCGTCGCACACGTGCTCGAGCAGGTGCGCGACGCGCTCGGGCTTGAGCATTCCCTCGGGGACGCAATAGCGGTCGAGGCTGCCTTCCTGCGCGTATTCCATCACGATGTATGCGCGATCGTCGTCGGCGGCCGCGTCGTAGACCTGCGTGATGTTGGGGTGCGTGAGCTTCCTCGCGAGGAGCGTCTCCTTGAGGAAGAGCGAGCGGAACACCTTGCGGTCCTCGGGATCCAGGTGATGCGCGTCGTAGACCTTGATGGCGACGTCGCGCGCGGGGAAGAGCTCGCGTCCCAGGTAGATGGTCGCCGACTG
>JADGRS010000247.1 GCA_017880705.1 Burkholderiales bacterium | reverse complement strand
GAGGAGGTGGATCTCCTGGACCCGCATGGTGCGAGAGTGGGCGACGTTGAGGTGGAAGTCGCGGGGACGAAGCATCTTCCCCATGGCGCCGCCGTCGCGCCCGGTGAGCGCGATGACGGCGAGGTTGCGCGCCTGTGCGATCTTGATCGCCTCGATGACGTTCTTCGAATTGCCCGAGGTCGAGATGGCGAGCAGGAAGTCGCCCTCCTGCCCGAGCGCCTCGACCTGCCTCGCGAACACGCGGTCGAAGTCGTAATCGTTGGCGATGGCGGTGAGGGCAGACGTATCCGTCGTGAGCGCGATGCCGGGAAGGCCCGGACGCTCGCGCTCGAACCGCCCCACCATCTCCGCGGCGAAATGCTGGCTGTCGGCCGCCGAGCCTCCGTTGCCGCACGAGAGCACTTTCCTTCCGGCCTTGAGCGCGTGCGCGAGCGCCTCTCCCGCACGCGCGAGCTGCGCGGGCATCGTTTCCGCCATGCGCTGCCTCAGCTCGATGCCCTCTTCGAAATGCTTCCTGAGATTGGCTACGTGGTCCATTTCACTTTTCGCTTGCGCGGACTCAAGGAATATCAGCTCGCATAACCCGAGGATTCTACTTCACGCGCTTCGAACGCCCCCTTGATCCACACGGGCGTGCCGCCGTCGAGGGTGACGACGTCGAAGCGGCAGGCGGGCTCGCGGCGAAGGCGCGCGAGGTATTGCCGCGCCGCGGCCTCGACGCGCGAGCGCTTGCGCCAGCCGATGCTCTCGGCGCCGCCGCCGAAGCGATCGCTCGAGCGCATGCGCACCTCGACGAACACGAGCGTCGCGCCATCGCGGGCGACGAGATCGATTTCCCCCAGCCGCGTGCGGTAGTTGCGCGCGACGATCTCCAGGCCGCGTTCCTCGAGAAAGCGCGCCGCCGCATCCTCCGCGGCGCCGCCCGCCGCCTGCGCCGCCGTGACGCGCCCCGTCGCCATGCGCGGGCTCATGGCGCGCGCAGCGGGATGACGCGTCCTCCATCGACCTCGGCGGGCGTGAGGGCGCGCGCGTAGCGCGTCGGCGGCTCGAGAGTGAGCCTGCCGGTGACGCCATCCAGCGGCGCGCGCTTGTCTCCATGCAGCAACTGTTGCGCGATGCGGTAGGCGTCGATGCCGAAGGCGTAGAGGCGCTCCTCCTCGATGGACATGCCGCGGGGAACCGGGTAGACCATGACGGCCGGATGATCGGGCTGGACGAACCAGGGCATCTCCACGTAACGCATGCCCTGCAGGTCCAGGTTGACGATCGCCTCCGCGCGCGGGTTGATGCTCATCGAGGTTCCGTAGAGGGGCAGCATCCCGGAGATGTAGGGGCGCACGTTGCGCGCCTCGGGCGGGTCGAGCGCCATGAAGACCATGTCCGCGCGGACGTTCGCCATGCGCTCGCGCACCAGCGGCGCGTCTTCCGCCGTGCCGGCGAAGGTGAGGCGGCCCGCGATCTGTCCCGCGGCGCGCGACCACTCGCGTTCGAATGCCTCCTGCACGCGCTTGGCGAGGGGCGTGCCCGAGGTGATCACGATCGCGGAGCGCCAGCCTTCGGCGACGGCGAGAAGGGCCACCTGCTTCGCCTCGTTGTCGAGGGAGAGCGAGACGCTGTACAGGTTCGCGGGGATTTCGTTCGCCTCGGCTTGCGGATCGTTCAACGCGAGCACTGGCTGGCGCGGGCAATCGCTTTTCACCAGCAGGCTCGCCGCGTCGCGGGTCATCGCCGCGACCACGAGGAGCGCGCCCGCGGCCTGCGAGGCGCGGCACGCATCGAGCAGCGCGGGTCCCTCGTTCTCGATGCCGGTCACGTTGACGGGCGTCGCGTCCTTGCCTCCGGCCTCCGCGGCCGCCGTGAATCCCTGGCGCACCGCGTCGGCGAGCCGGCCGAGCGAGGGCGAAGTCGTCGGCAGGATGAGCGCGATGTGCGGGCGCGCCGGCCCCGGGGCGCGGCGCGGTTCGGGCAGCGGCGGGGCGCCGAGGAGCGGCCTCACGACGCTCGAGCGCGCGAGGCCCGTGGCGGGATCGATGTCGTCGTCGCGCGGCGCCACCTGCGGGGCCGTGGTTGTGCCCGGCTTCGTGTCGGCCGAGAATGCCGGCGACACCACCGAGGTGACGAAGAGAAGGAGCAGCGCGTTGAAACGCGACATCGGGAAGGCGGCCACGGACTCCGGGGCGCCGCGCGCGGGAGATCCGCGGGACGCGGCATTGGAACCGGGATTATATGTGGTGGCGACTCCCATAGGAAATCTCGGCGATATCACGCTGCGGGCGATCGACGTGCTGAAGCGCGCGGACCGGATCGCCGCGGAGGACACGCGCAACACGCGCGGCCTCCTCAACCATCTCGGAATCTCCGCGAAGCTCGTCGCGCTGCATGCCCACAACGAGCATCGCGCGGCCGAGGCGCTGGCCCACGCCATCGCGAATGGCGAGGCGGTGGCGCTCGTGAGCGACGCGGGCACCCCGGCCGTGAGCGATCCGGGCGCCGAGTTGGTCGAGGCGGTGCGCCGCGCCGGAGCGAAGGTGATCCCGGTGCCGGGGGCGAGCGCCCTCACGGCGGCGCTTTCCGCGAGCGGCCTGATGTTCGAGGGCGCGGTGTTCGCGGGCTTTCTCCCCGTGAAGGGAAGCGCGCGGCGCGAGAAGCTCGCCGCGCTGGCCGCGGGGCCCTGGGCGATCGTGCTGTTCGAGGCGCCCCATCGAGTGGCCGCAACGCTTGCCGATCTGCATGAGGCGCTCGGCGAGCGCGACGTCGTGATCGCGCGAGAGCTCACCAAGCGCTTCGAGACGATCACGCGCATGCCCCTTTCGCAGGCGCACGCTTTCGTCCTGGCCGACGACGACCGCCGGCGCGGCGAGTTCGTGCTCGTGATCGAAGGCCGCGCCGTCGAAGCCGCCGCGGGCCTCGATCCCCGCGCGCTCCTCGAGGCGCTGCTCGCGGAGCTGCCGCTCAAGCAGGCCGTGGCGCTCGCCACCAGGATCACCGGCGGCAAGCGCAACGCCCTCTACGCGCTCGCGCTGGAGCTGAAGAAGTGAAATTGGTGTCAGGTACGATTTTCGGATGCGTCGGCACGCCGACGAGCGCTAGCGAAATTCGTACCTGACACCAATTTTCCGCGCATTCCGGAAATTGGTCTCTGACACCAGTTTTCATCTCTATAATCTCCGGAGATGGCCGAATCGATCACGATCACCCGCCCCGACGACTGGCACGCGCACCTTCGCGACGGCGACCTCATGGAGTCGGTGGTGGGAGCGACGGCGCGGCAATTCGCGCGCGCGATCGTGATGCCGAACCTGAAGCCTCCGGTCGTGACCGTGAAGGAGGCGAAGGCCTACCGCGAGCGCATTCTCGCGGCGCTGCCGAAGGGCGCGGGCTTCGAGCCCCTGATGACGCTCTACCTTACCGACGAGATGCCGGCCGCGGAAATCGAGAAGGCGCGCGCCGCGGGATTCATCAAGGCGGTGAAGTACTACCCCGCCGGCGCGACCACCAACTCCGCCTCGGGCGTGACGGACCTGCGCAAGTGCGACGCGGTGCTCGAGGCGATGCAGGCCGCGGGAATGCCGCTGCTCATGCACGGCGAGGTCACCGATCCTGAAGTGGACGTCTTCGATCGCGAGGTCGTGTTCCTCGAGCGCACGCTCGCGCCGCTCGCGAAGCGCTTCCCGAAGCTGAAGATCGTGCTCGAGCACATCACGACCCACGAGGCGGCGGCGTTCGTCGAGCGCGCGCCCGAGACCGTCGCCGCGACCGTCACCGTGCATCACCTGCTCCTGAACCGCAACGCGATGTTCTCCGGCGGGCTGCGGCCCCATCACTATTGCCTGCCGGTGCTCAAGCGCGAGCCCCATCGCCGCGCGCTCGTGAAGGCGGCGATGTCGGGCAATCCCCGGTTTTTCCTCGGCACCGACTCCGCGCCACACACGCGCCGCAGCAAGGAGACGGATTGCGGGCACGCGGGCCTCTACACCGCCCACGCCGCGCTCGAGCTCTACGCGGAGGCGTTCCACGCGGCCGGCGCGCTCGACAAGCTCGAGGCGTTCGCGAGCCATTTCGGCGCCGACTTCTACGGGCTGCCGCGCAACAAGGGCAAGATCACTCTCGAGCGCGTGGAGTGGCAGGTGCCGGACGAGTATCCGTTCGGCGCGGAGACCGTCGTTCCGCTGCGCGCGGGACAGACGATCGCCTGGCGCGTCGCCGGCTAGGCCTCCGTGGATTGGGATCGCGCCCGGGAGCGAATGCGCTCGCCCGTCTTCGCGCCGCTCGAAGGCGCGCTCGGGCGCCTTCCCGCCGAACGCTGGCCCACGCACGACGAGCTTACGCAAGCGGCCGGCGGGATCGTCACCTCGCGCGGCAAGCCGCTTCGCTTCGTGAATCCCCGCCAGCACACGGACCGCGAGCGGCGCTACTACGAGCTGCGCATCGCCGAATCGGGTGAGGTCGAGACGCGGCGGGAAAACTGGCACGACCTCTTCAACGCCCTCGTGTGGATCACATTCCCGAAGGCCAAGGCCGCGATCAACGCGCAGCACGCCGCGATCCTCGAGGAGCGCGGCGAGGACGAAGCGCGGCGGCGCAGCCCGGAGCGCGACGCGCTCACGCTCTTCGACGAGGGAGGCGTCATCGTGGCGTCGAGCTCCGCCGAGCTCTCGCAGCTGATTCCCGCTTTCGCGTGGAAGGATCTCTTCTGGCATCGGCGCTCCGAGGTCGAGGCGAGCATGGAATTCTTCGCGTTCGGGCACGCGCTCTGCGAGCAGGCGCTCGCGCCTTACCTCGGCATGGTCGCGAAGACGGTGTTCGTCGATGCGCAGCGATCGTTCTTCTCCCTCGCGCGGGACGCGCGGCTGGCGCGCGCGGATGAGCTCGTCGCCGCGCACTTCGCCGACCGCGCGCGCTTTCCCTCGCCCCGGTCGATGGCGCCGATGCCGGTGCTCGGCATTCCGGGCTGGCATCCCGGCACCGCGCTCGAGTCGTTCTACGACGACGCGCAGCACTTCCGCTCCAAGGGCCCGCGCTGAAGAAACCGCTGTCACGGACTTGAAATTGGTGTCAGGTACGAATTTCGGCGATGAGCATCGGCCTGCCGATGCATCCGAAATTCGTACCTCATCCGAAATTCGTACCTGACACCAATTTCAATCTACCATCGTCGAGTGATGAAGAGCTTGTGGAACGATACCGAGGCCGCGCAGTTGCCCGGGGACCTGGGGCAGCGCGTCTACACCTCGCGCCTGCTCGGGCGCGACAAGACCCTGGTGCTGCACGGTGGCGGCAATACCTCGGTCAAGCTGGTGCAGAAGAATCTGTTCGGCGAGGATGAAAACGTCCTGTACATCAAGGGCAGCGGCTGGGACCTGGAAACCAT